>DAITPI010000158.1:0-9083 GCA_036833655.1 Anaerolineales bacterium
CCCCGCCGGGGAGCTGGACGCCCGGCTCGACGCCTACGAGTTTGCCCTGAAGCGGGATGCGCAATCCATCGCGATCTCTGCTTCACAGAACCGGAACCTGGATCGCCTGCAGGAGTTGCTGATCTCACTCGCCCCGGTCCGCCCGCCCGAGTTCGACGAGGAGCAAGTCACGGACTCCTACGAGCGCGACATTGCCTCGGACCTGATCCGCGAGGCTTGCCTGCTCCGGCTACGCGAGGAAGTGCCGCATGGGGTGGGCGTCCGCATCGATGAGTTCGCCGAGCGCGAGAACGGCATGCTCTACATTGCTGCCACGATCTTCGTGGAGCGCGAATCGCAAAAGGGGATTGTGATCGGGGAGGGCGGCAAGATGCTCAAACAGATCGGTTCCTCCGCTCGCCAGGAGATCGAAGGGATGGGCGGGAGGTCCGTGTTCCTCGAGCTGCGGGTCAAGGTCTTGAAGGACTGGCGCAATAATGAAGAAGCCCTCCGGCGACTGGGGTATAAAATAGATAAGAAGAAAAGACCTCGCGCGGAGCGGCAGCGAGGAGCACAGTCGAAGCGAGGATAATGTCCAATTTCAGTAAATCCCAGATGAGAAGTATTAGCCCGAAAACAGGGTTTTCTCAGCTTTCGTGATTTACTGAATTTATGCTCTCATCACCAGCACAAGGATTGCGCTTCGTCTGAATAACGGAATAGCACTGCCATTCTGCTCACTCTGATCCCGCTGCTCTCCCCGGAGCGCGAAGGGTAATGGGAGGGACTGATGTACGTCTGGCTGGTTCTCGCCCTGTTGTTCGCCGGTCTGGAAGCGCTGGCGGTCTGGAAAGGGTGGCAGCGACTTGAGCTCCTGACCAAACCGGCTGTCATGGTCTGTCTGTTTCTCTGGGTAATTTTGCGCACGGGCTTGCAAGATTCCATGCTGTGGTTCGGGCTCGGGATCCTGTTTTCCCTGGCCGGGGATATGCTACTGCTGGCGCCACAGGATCGCATGTTCATCGCCGGTCTGGTGGCATTTCTGCTCACACATATCTGCTATCTGCTCGGCTTCCAAGAACAGCTCCTCCACCCGCGGCTGTGGACACTGATCGTGATTTTCTTCATCCTGCTGAACGGGATACGGCTCTTGCGGCGGATCACCAGCGCCATGCACGCCAGCCGTCAGGCTGCGTTGGTGAAACCGATCATTCTCTATGGACTGGTCATTTCGCTGATGCTGGCTGCCGCCATGTCCACACTCTCGGACCCGGCCTGGAAAGCCGGCTCTGCTTTGCTCGTAAGTGCGGGCGCGTTCCTGTTCTGGGCCTCGGACCTGATGCTGGCGTGGAATAAATTCGTCTCCCCCCTCAAGCGCGGGCGCCTCCCCATCATAGTTGCCTATCAGCTCGGGCAGATCGCTCTGATTGCGGGAGTGATCAGCCAGTTCGGTTGATCTCAGGTTTTCAACGGCCGGAATCCCTCTCCCAGGGCTTCATGCGCCACGCCGATGACCATAAAGGCGCGCGGGTCCACCTCGTGCACGATCGCCTTCAGGCTTGCCACTTCCGCGCGTGTGATGACGCAATACAGAACAGGCCGTTCCGCGCCGGTATATGCCCCCGTCCCCTCCAGCAAAGTGACGCCGCGCTCCAGCTCCTCGAGCACGCGCTCGGAGATCGCTTCCGGCTGGCTGGTCACGATCAGCGCCGTGCGGACCGTTCCACCGCCTTCGAGCGTGGTCTCCGCCACCAGTCCGCTGACATACAGTGCGATCATCGCGTACAGAGCGGCTTTCCAGCCAAATACGAAGCCCGCGCCCAGGATGACCGCCGTATCCACGATCAGGTAGCTCTGCGTGACGGGCACGCCGCGGTAATGGCTGAGGATGCGCGCCAGGATGTCCGAGCCGCCGCTGCTGCCGCGCGCCCGGTAGACCAGCCCGTAGCCGATCCCGCTGACGATCGCGCCGTAGAGGGCGCTCAGGAAGATGTCGCCCTGCAGGTCGTTGATCAGCTTCGTCCCGGCGCCGTTGGGGGCGAAGAGCGGCGTCTGCAATAAGAGATCGGTGAACACGGAGTACGTGAAGATCGCGACCGCGGTGCGCGCCGCAAACTTGTAACCGCCCAGGAAACGCCAGCCCAGCGCAAACAAGGGAAGGTTCCCTAAGAGGATCATCAAGCCAATGGGCCAGCCCGTGAAGTGATTGATCAGCTGTGCAATACCGCTGACACCACCCGACGCCAGGTTCGCCGGGACAAAGAACAGCCGCAAGGAGATCGCCTGGATCAGGGCGGCAATCACGATCAAAACATAATCACGAATAGTAGACCAGCGTTTCTTCATCGATGCTTTCACGGTGGTTGAGTAGCCCGAGTGCTCTTCGAGGGCGTATCGAAACCACGTATTACAAGTAGGCTCAGCATTCTTGGTCTCGACACCTGCACTTGCACCAGGTGCAAGTGTACGAGCGGAAGACCGCCCCTCTACTCGACCAGGGGATCGTCCTAAACAATTTTGATCCCCGCCTTCTCCTCGATCACACCCACGACCGCGGAGTTATCCAGCTCGCCCATGCCGGAGTCGATCATCTCCTGAAAGAGCTTCGTGTTTTCCACCGTTCCCGAGACAGGGATTTCATACTCGCGCGCGGTATCCAGGACGATCTTCAAATCCTTGAGCTGCATGAAAGCCTTGAAACCCGGGTTGCGGTTGCCGTCGAAGAGCCGCGGCGGCTTCACGTCGAGCGTCCAGCACTGGGCGGCGCCGCCCTTGATCGCCTCGACAACTTTGCGCGGGTCCACGCCCGCTTTCTTTGCGAAGACCAGCAGCTCGCCCATCGCCACCATCTGCGCCGCGACCATGATCTGGTTGGCAGCCTTGGCAACCTGTCCCGCGCCCGCCTCGCCCACATGGGTCACCGTCTTGCCCATTGCCAGAAGCACGGGCATGACCTTTTCTAGAGCGGGCGAATCGCCCCCGACCATGATCGTGAGAGTGCCGTTCCTCGCACCGATGTCGCCGCCCGAGACCGGCGCATCCAGCGCAAAGACGTTTTTCCCTGCCAGTACTTCCGCGATCCTGCGCGCCGAGGCGGGCTTGATCGTCGAGTTGTCCACGTAGATGAGTCCATCGTGCGCCCCTTCGAGGATCCCGTTTTCACCCAGGACGACTTGCTCCACATCGGGGGTATCGGGGAGGTTCGTGAAGACGATGTCTACCTGTTCCGCGACTTCCCTCGGGGAACTTGCACGGGTCGCGCCCTCTGCCACGAGCTCATCCACCGCCCCTCGGGATCGGTTATGGACGACGACCGGGAAGCCTGCTTTGAGAATGTTGCGTGCCATGGATCTCCCCATCAATCCGAGACCGATGTAACCGACTCTGAGCATGACAACTCCTTGGAAGAAACCCTGCAAAGGCTACAACCATGATAAGAATAACCTTATCCATTAAAACCTTCGCAAGGTTGTGTGTTGTATGGGATTATAACCTTACCCCCTCTGTCCCGCCGAAGGCGGGGCACCCTGCTTGTACACTCGCAGGGTGTCCCCAAATCTAACCATGCAAATCTGGAATGCGTATTTCAAAATCATGTTCTTGGATCTGTGGGAGGCCGGGAGGGGGCAAAAAAGAACCTGCCCCCGTGATGGGAGCAGGTCGACGGTGAAGAGCGTTGATGTAACTTACTTGATCGCGTAGGTGATGTTGACGGTCACCGTGAAGGTCAGCTGACCGGGCTGGATCGGCACGGCGGCTGCTTCTGCGGCAGCACCGCCGCCGCCACCCTTGCCATCGAAGATCGGGAACTGGTTGTTCGCGAAGTTGATGGACTGCACTTCACCAAGCGTGAGACCAGCCGCGTCGGCAAGCTCCTTCGCCTGGGTCTCGGCATCCTTCAGCGCGTCGATGCGAGCCTCTTTGAGAACAGCATCCTTGTTGGCGACATCGAACTGCACACTGTTGACCGTGTTGGCGCCCGCCTGCACCGCGGTATCCAGCAGGTCACCCAAACGGTCGAGCTCGCGCACCGTGACGTACACGGTGTTGTCCACGGCATAGGTCTTCTCGCCGGTCGGTCTGCCGGTGGCAGGATCGAACTGGTCCATCGGCCAGATGCTGAAGTTCGTGGTGCGGATATCCTTGGCGTCGATGCCAAAGTCCTGGATCGCCTGGATCAGCTTCTGCGTCTGGGAGGTATTTTCGTCCACCGCCTCGGCTGCCGTCTGTTTCTCGGTATGCACGCCGATGTAGATGTAGGCGATATCAGGGGCCAGGTAGGCTTGTCCGCTGCCTGCTACGCTCAGGGTGCGTACAGCCGGCTGGCCGTTCTGGCTAACGGCGGCGGGTGCGCAAGCGCTCATGAGAAGAGCGAGTGCGATCACGGCAAAAACAATAAGGGATTTGGTCTTCATGGTTTTACTCCTTGCTGAGATTTTCTCCTCGCTCAGTAGACGCCAGGACCAGGAAAAAGTTCCCGGGCTTTGCTCCCGGCGCCATCATCCGGCTCCGGAAGCACGATCGGCTGTTGCCAGAGACCGTAGCACGGACAGATTGTATCCCCAAATAGGGGGATCGAACCCCGGGAATTGCCAGATTTGGGGGATTAACTCTTGTTTTTTCGCGGCTTTGCCTGTACAATCCTATTACATTTGTTCTAAGAATGATTGTTCTATAGAGGAACAAGAAGCGATGCCGATCAACTTCCAGCAAGTCTATGCTCGCATCCGGGAGATCGCTGCAGGGGCGGACGAAACCAAACGGACTCTCGAAGAACGGCGTGCGCTGGCGCGCAATTTTCTCGCCGCCTATGCCAATGAGCTCGATTACCTGCAGAAGAAGGTCGAAGCCGCCGTCGCCGTGGACTCCAATCTGCGCTGCGCCGTGCCGCTGAACGAGCCGCTCACCGCCACCTACCCTCCCCCGCCGCCGGTCCAGGATGTGACCGTCATCGCCGCGGACGGCTCCCAGATCAACCCGGACCGCCACTCCTCCATCCAGTTCTCGATTATCAATGTTGGCATCATCATTATGAAGCTCCACTCAGGTCAGGCGCCGGAGATCTGCGTCGAGACCGAGATGCTGTACGGCGATGACCTGATCTCGAACGGCAACCCCATCTCGGATGGCATGGTTGCCATGCGCCGCGACATCAGCGAGCGAATGAAGCTGGATGAGGTCTCGAAGGGCATCAAGGGCCAGGTGGTCAACCTCACCGACGGCACCATCGAACTGTGGGGGGCAAAAGGCGATGACCCGCAAGCGTATGCAGACTTCGTGGAAAAGTATCTCAGGGTGCTGACCCGCCTGCACGCCCGCGGGGTGGTGACCGCCGGCTACGTGGAAAAGCCCAGCGCCGACCTGGTTGTGCGCCTGCTCGAGATCGCGACGGCAAACGATGAGCAAATCGCCCGTCTGCGCGAGTACCAGCCCCTGCGCGGGGTCAGCGACCGCTGGTTGTATGGCGAACGGGAAAATCCGCTGCTGCCACCGGGGCATCGTTCGGCAGTCTTCGCCCTGCAATCGGGATCCGTCAAAAAGTACAAGGGCCCGCTCGCCCTGCACTTCTTCTATCTCAACGTGGGTACGCTGGGACATCCCTGGCCCGTGCGCGTGGAAGTGCCACAGTGGGTTGCAGAAGATAAGGCGGAGCTGGAATTGTTGCATGCCGTGCTGATCGAGCAGTGCAATATGATGGGCAGTAAACCCTATCCCTATCTCCTGCACCGCGCTCACGAGACCGCCGTGGTGCGCCGCGAGGAAAAGGACCAGGTTGAGCAATTACTGGCAATGGAGCTCCGCCGGGTGAGAGCGGAGGTCGGCGATCAATCCCATAAGGACTCTGCGAAAGCCTTGCCGGGTGTCAAGAGATCGAGAAGATAGAGGCAGTCTTATGTCATTCTCCCAAAGGACACCGCTTCGGGACGGTGTGAGCGAGCGGAGCGAGTGACACTTGCACCGGGCGCACACCGTCCTGGCGTCCGGTGCCAGGGAGTGCCGGTGAGACCCTTCGTGGCAAAGCCACTCAGGGTGACATGTTCTTCAGAAGCATCAATTCAATAAAACGACCAGTTACCCGACCGGGCGAGGTGTTCTCGCCTTCCACCGTAACTAGTAACTCAATACAAGTTATCTCAAAAATATCCCGCTCCGTCATTGCGAGCCCGAAGGGCGAAGCAATCTCACAAGAAGTTTCCTATGAAAATGTCATGGTAGATTGCTTCGTCGGGAAGAACGCCCTCCTCGCAATGACAGAATGACAGGATGTATTTTTTGGATGCAAGTTCTAGTCATACGGAGGCATAATGAACCACCAAATCGAAATCGGGAGGCTACTGCGCGCAGGGACGACAGGTTTTACTGCTGGATGCCGCGTCTCTCAGTTTACTGTTCCGGCCCTTGGCTCACTGGTCCGTGCATACCTGGGCGATTCGTATCAGGTCTATGGCCTGATCTATGATATTCACATCGACGACGATGGGCTGGTCCGCCAGCTGGTCACGGCAGACAACGTCAGCGAGGAGGTGCTGCGGGATAACCGCGAGCGCCGCATCGTGCCGGTCGAGATGTCGGTCATGGCAGTCGGCTATGAGCAGGATGGCAAGATCTATCACATGCTCCCGCCGCGCCCGCCGCTCAGCCTGGATGTGATCTACCTGTGCGAGGACAAGGACATGGCGCGCTTCACCTCCGCCGGTCGCTTTGGTTATTTCCGTCACATCCTGCACAACAAGGATGTCCCGGTCGCGGAAGTGGTCGCCGCCCACCTGGCAGAGGCGAGCCGGGCGCACGGCAAGAACGGCGCGATCTGGAAGGACAACGCCATCCACGAGCTGATCACCCTCCTGCGCGACGACTACTCCACCCTGATGTCTGTGATTGGAGTGCTGTCGGAAGTGAGTTAATAACCCCGCTGGTCGAGTAGGGCAAGTGATTTTCCTGCCCGTATCGAGACCAGACGTTACGAGATAACGTCCGGGAATGAGAGGCTACGACGTCCCTTTGGTCTCGATACGCCCGACAAACACGGGCTACTCGACCAACGCTGACATGCAGCTATGGACTTCTCTTTCATCCAGATCACCGACCACCACCTGCTCGAGTCGCCGGACGCGCACCGCGAGGGATTCGTCCCCGGGCACGCACTGCGGATGGTGATGCGGCACATCGCCGAGAATACGGCGGACAAGGCGGATTTCATCATCTCCACGGGCGACCTGGTGGAGCCGGCCACGGAAGCCGCGTATGCCTGCGCCGTCGAGCTGCTGGGGTTGAGCCCATCTTCGACGCTGCCGGGACCGCTAAGGCTGAACGTGGAAGGTCTGCACGATTACCCGTTCTACTTTCTGCCGGGCAACCACGACGATCGGGAGCTCGTGAGGCGCTGCCTGTTTCCCGGCTCAGCGCCGGTGGATCTGTACAACTTTGCGTTCGAGCACAAAGGAGTCCAGCTCGTGTTCATGGACTGGGGCCCGCAGTCCAAGGCGGAGTTCCTGCCAGAGACGCGCGAATTCCTGTCCCAGGCGTTAAAATCGAACTTGCCCTCGGTGATCGTGTGCCACCAGCACGTGAAAAAGATCGGCAGCCGCTGGCTCGATAGCTTCCTGGCAGACGAGCTGGACGAATTCTGGAGCATCGTCACGTACCCGGGCATCAAGGAAAAAGTCCTCGGCATCCTGTGCGGTCACGTGCATATCACGTACGAGGATGAATACAAGGGCATCCAGATCCTCGGCTTACGCTCCACGGCCTATCCCTTTGCCAAAGCCGACGACCCGGTGGTGATCCTCGCCCCGCCGCACTATAGGTTCCTGAGTATTCAAAATGGCGTTTTGACATCAAGGATTTACAAGGTATTGATATAGTTTTTCTACCACAAAGGACACAAAGGAACACAAAGGATGGCAATGGGTTCGGGCAAGAGAGTATTTGCTCCAATTCCGGCGGAGGTCGAGCGAGTTGGGAAGGCTGTTTTGAATGCGGCATTCAAGGTGCACACAGCCCTCGGACCCGGTCTCCTGGAGTCGGTTTACGAAACCTGCACGGCTTACGAGTTAGCACAAACTGGGCTGCGCGCTTTAACCCAAGTGGCTTTGCCAGTGACTTATCAAGGCATTAGAATGGATGCAGGTTTGCGTCCCGACATGCTTGTCGAAGAAAAAGTGATTGTGGAATTCAAATCTGTGGATACAATGCATCCGATATTTGATGCACAGCTGATCACGTATCTGAAACTAACGGGACTCCGATTGGGATTTTTAATCAACTTCAATGTCATTCATTTGAAAGATGGAATCAAACGAGTTGTGGTTTAGCCTCTTACATTCAGTTCCACAAAGTCTAGCTAAGGAATAAAACCTTAAAACCTTAGTGCCCCATCGTGTCCCTTTGTGGTGAAAAGGAGTTTCTTAATGGAAGTACAACGAACCAAGATCGGCTATCTCGTCGGGGGTGGGTTGAAGGAAAACTTCCGCGTGCGGCTCACGGTCTCTCCGCAGGAGATCCAGGAGGGCGCCTTTGTGGTCATCCAGAGCGGGGACTGGAACTACTACGGCATCGTCGTGGACATCACCCTCGGCGCGACCGACCCGCGCTTCGCAGACGAGCAGACCGGCATCCGCTATTCTCCCAACATTGCCAAAGCCCTCTACGGGCAGACGCTCTACGCCAACCTGGAAGTGCTGCCGAACCTGATGCTCGAGATCGGACCGGAGCCGGGCTCCCCCGATTACAAGGACTGGCAGGGCATGATCAACGCCGGCCTGAAGGAGCCGCCACGCATCCTGCCGGTCAAGAACGTGCCGCCCCACCATGCCCAGGTCTACCTGGCGGACGAGGGCGACATTGCCGAGATCTTTGGCGAAGCCGGTCACGGCGGCAACTTTGTCATCGGCTATACCCGTGAGCAGAACCACCCGGTCTGCATCGACCTGGAGAAATTCGTCCAGCGCTCCGCGGGCGTGTTCGGCGCCACCGGTACCGGCAAATCCTTCCTGACGCGCGTCGTGCTGGCAGGGCTGATCAACTCCAACAAAGCCTCCGTGCTGGTGCTGGATATGCACAACGAATATGGCTTCGACGACATTGCCTCCGACACGAAAAAG
>DAITPI010000159.1:0-9079 GCA_036833655.1 Anaerolineales bacterium
GTGAAGATCCGCTCGAGATAATGGTTGCCGTGCCGCGCGATCACTTCCTGGATACGGCCAATCTCGATCAGATCGACACCGGTTGCAAGCTTCATATAGTGTACAGAGCACCCATGCTGTTGCGCAGATGCTGGATCACGGTCCCGCCACGGCGATCGCCAGCCTCTCCGGATCGATGAACTTTCGGGCTGTGCTGAGCACATCTTCGGCAGTGACTTCATTGACCAGAGCCTCGTAGCGGCGATAATAATCCAGGCCAAGGCTGTGGCGCTCTATATTCAGCAGGGCATTCGCCACTCCCCCATTCGATTCCAGCGAAAGCGGGAGGCGACCAACGAAGTTCGCTTTCGTATCCGCGAGCTCCTGCTCGGTGACGCCGTCCTGCACAAAGCGCTTTAGCTCCTCTTTGATGAGGTCAGAAGTCTTCTTCACATTCTGCGGATTGACTCCCGCGCTGACCTCCCACGAGCCGGGCCCGAGGCCTGCACTCAGACTCGAATAGGCGTAATAGGCCAGGCCAGACTTTTCCCGCACCACATCGCCAATGCGCCCCATCATCCCGAACTGGCCGAGGATGTTGTTTCCGATCGAAGCCGGCATGAATTCCGGGTCGCGGCGCATGGGACCGTTCGTGCCAATGACCAGGTCCGATTGCGATTTCCCTTTGATGCGGTGGTGCCGGATAGTCGTCTTTTTGATCTGCTTGAGGGGCGGCAATTCTGGTGTTTGCTTTTGATCCTTGACCTGCCAGCCGCCCAGGGCGCGCTTCACCTGTCGCACTGCTCGTTCGGGTTCTACGGCGCCGACGAGCGCGATCACCAGCCCGCGCGGACCGTAATGCTCCCGGTGGAACCGGACGAGGTCGCCGCGCTCGATGTTCTGAACGGTTTCCGGATAGCCATCTTCCGGCCGGCTGTAGGGATGGTCTTTGAAAAGGATCTGATCAAAGACCATAGAGGCCATATCGCCGGTATCCTCCGCCCGGATGGCAAGTCCCGTGAGCAGCTGGGCGCGCAGCTTCTCCATTTCCCTTTTTGGGAAAGTCGGCGCGGTCAGCGCCTCGGACAGGAGTTCGAGCAAAAGAGGTAGATCCTCGGCAAGAGCGCGCCCATTGAATCCCGATTTGTGGACCCCCGTGCTGAATCCCAGGCTCGCGCCCACAGACTCGAGAGAGTAATAGATCTCATCAAAGGTTCGCGTTTTTGTGCCGCGCATCAGTGCTGCGGTCGTGTATTCTGCCATCCCCAGTTTTTCATCCGGGTCGAATAGGGCGCCCGCCTCAAAGTAGCCGGCAAGGACCACAGACGGGCTGTTAAAGTTGGCGCGCGCAAGGACCGTGATCCCATTCGGTAATACTTCCCGATGGATATCCTCCGGCCCGGGCAGTGACGTTGTTTTATCCATTATCCTTCCCCATTCAACGGGATATAGGTGCCGACCACACGGCTCTGCAGTTTCAGGTACTCATTCGCCACCCGCTGGACATCTTTGATCCTGACTGATGCCAGCCTTTCGAGGAACGTCTGGAACCAGCTGTAATCGGCAAACATTTCGGCATAACCCAGCCAGAACGCCTGGTTGGTAATGTTATCGCTGCCATAGGCAAACAAAGCACGTGCCTGCTTCATGGCACGGGTCATTTCCTCTCTCGTGACCTTCTCTTCCTTCACACGCTGGATTTCCCGGTCCAACGCAGCCAGTGCTTCCTCGGGCTCGCGCCGCGGATGGATCGTGAGAGTGATGGTGTACATAAATGGATCGATCGTTGCCTGGGCACCACCATGCACACTGACCGCATATTCCTTATCCACCAGGGCGCGGTAGAGGCGCGAGGTCTTGTTCGAGATACCGCCACTGAACATGTTGAGATTACTGGGGCCTGCAAGCAGACTGTCGAGCACGCTTAGCGGGAAGAAGTCGGGATGAGAAGCGGGTGGGAAACGGTAACAGACCTGGACGTAGGAGGTGCTGCCCGGTCCTTCGACCGCGAGGCGGACTTCTCCGTTCTGAGGCGGTTCCGGCCGGATCAGGCGCGCCGGTTCCGCTCCCAGCGGGATCGGCTCGAACAACTCCCGGATCCGCCTCAGCATGGCTTGCGTCTCGAAATCCCCCGCGATCGCCATGATCGCGTTGTTGGGAACGTAGAATTTGCGGTAGTGATCGTACAGGTCGTCGCGCGAGATGGTGCGAAGGTCCGCCATATCCCCGATGACTTCGTGATGATAGGGATGTACCCGGAAGGCCGTCTGCTGCAGCGCCTCGCCGAGCACGAAGAGCGGCTCATTCTCGTGCCCCTCGCGCTCGGAGATGATCACGGTCCGTTCGGAGGCAACCTCCTCCAGGTCGAAGCGACTCCGGAACATGCGGTCGGCTTCGAGTCGCAGGGCAAGGTCGATCTTCTCGGCGGGCATGGTCTCAAAGTACGCCGTCCAATCGATATAGGTAAAGGCATTCCATGTGCCGCCGTCGCGTGAGATGGCTTTATCGAGCATGTTCGCCGGGAACTGCTCGGTCCCCTTGAACTGCATATGCTCGACCCAGTGCGAGACTCCGGTGCGACCGGGCACCTCATCCCGCGAGCCGACGCGGTACCACAGCCACGACGAGATGATCGGCGCGGTGTGAATTTCGCGCAGCAGGACTTTCAATCCATTTGAAAGCGTGGTCTGGGTGAGGGTATCTATCATGGGATAATCGTCCCCACGGGCGTAGGAGCAGGAAGAGGTGGATTGATCAGCGTACCATCCTGTGCATCGTTGACGGTTGGAGGGCAAGACTGTATGCCGTTGAATTTCTGGACCAGGCAATAATACGGTTCGACAACTTCACGGAGACCCACAAACGGCTCATGCAGCTCGGTCTGGCTGAGCGGAATATCGACGGGCACATCGAGCACAGCAGGTACTTTCTGGTCCACCGGCACGACCAGGTTTTCGATGTTGATCGGCAAGACGACTCCTTGAGGCAAGAGAATGGTTGCTTCGGCGTCGGTGATGGTCAAACCGCCGGTACGGACCCAGACCCGAGCACCGGTGATCCTCACCGGCTGGCTCAGGACCACGTTGGAGGGACCGCTGACCTGCAGGCTAAATTGCACGGGGATATCCTTCTCTACATGGATGGTCGTCCGGATATTCGCCTGATCCATTCGGACGAAATTCTCATACAACCCGCCAAGCACGTCGGTAGCGCGGTTCATGGCCGTGGACTGCACCCCCTGGACGTTGCCCATTCTGTTCAGCAGCTGCCACCCGATCAAGAGAATGATGATCAATATGATATTGACGACCATGGACAGTATGCTGGCGATGGTCCAGAACGCGGGGAGGAAATTCCAGCGCCATGCCCTGGGGCCGGGCTCGGATGAGGTGACGGGTGGCAGCACGGGAGGCTCGCCGAGGTCGGATCCATCGGAATTCGCCTGAGGCAGCTTCGCACGGATGGATTCGCTCATGGAAGCCGTCTCATTGATTTTGCCGGGTTCATTTCTACGGAAAACAGGTGTCGCCATATAGCCTCCTCGATGGAGATATGTTGCAATCTAGTCCAGAGTCTCGATCCATTAAGCCATCGCCCAAATGTTTTCAGGGGAAATGTATTGTAATGTTCCTGTAATCTTAGCATAGATATGACGTTTGGAGGATCGCGATTTTGGGAGCGGCTCTGGGTTCCGGGTTGGACCAATTTTGCCCAAATATAAGCGTTACGTAAGGCGGGATTACCCCGTCTTGTATCTGACTTTCTTTTTGGCTATAATCAGCCAGTTTCTGGTCCAGACCCAGAGGAACTTAATGGAGGTGGTGTGACCGCTACGCAACAGTATTTCGTCGCCGTGATCGGCGCGGGACCGGCAGGATTATTCGGTGCGCGAGAGCTTGCCAACAAAGGAGCGCGTGTTCTCCTGTTGAACCGCGATATCAAGCCCGGGGGACTCGCAGAATATGGAATTTATCCCAATAAATATACAATGAAGAGCGGCTTGCGCAAGCAATTCCGCCAGGTGATGGATCTGCCCAATCTGGATTACTACGGAAATATGATCGTGGGCTCACAGGGTGATCTATCTCTCGACGACCTGCGGGCGCTTGGCGTCCAGGCAATCCTGGTGACTGTGGGAGCCCAGGGGACCAAGTGGCTGGGCTTACCGGGCGAAGACCTGGAGGGCGTCTATCACGCGAAGGATGTCGTCTATTATTACAATCATTTGCCGCCGTTCAGCCAGAAGACCTTCCGATTTGGAAACCGCTGTGCCGTGATCGGCGCCGGCAATGTGATGCTCGATATTACCCATTACCTGGCGCGCGAGCGAAAGGTGCAGGAGGTCATCGCGGTGGTGCGCCGGGGTCCAGCTGAGATCAAGTTCGAGAAGAAGGAAATGGAGTACGTGATCGACAACCTCGACCTGGCGGCGTTGGATGCCGAGATCGAGCGCGTGACGCCGGTTATGCAGGCAGTCCATCAGGATCCCCAGGCAGCCAAAGCCACGATCCTGGAAGCATTGCCGAAGGCGCTGCCAAAGGTCTCGGATACGCGTTTCCGTTTCGAGTTCCTTGCTTCGCCTGTCCGCATGATCGGGGATGAGGAGGGCAAGCTGAAACAGGTGGAGATCGAGGATAACATCCTGGTGGAAGCCAACGGCGATACAAAAGCGCGTGGCACCGGGAACAAGCGCCTGCTCGACGTGGAGACGGTCATTTTCGCCATTGGTGACAAGGTGGATGATACTTTTGGCTTGCCGGTCGAATGGAACGAGTTCGTCAAGAATCCGAACCCGCGTTTTCCGATCGATGGCATATCGTATGAAGCACCCGCCGAAGACGTTTTCGTCGGTGGCTGGTCCCGCCAGGCAAGCACGGGGCTGGTCGGTTACGCCCGCAAAGACGGCACCAACGCATCCAAAGCGGTCTGGCAATACCTGCAAACCAAACAGCCGGTGGAGCCAAACCTGAAAGCCGTTGCGGAAAAGATCAAGAGCCTGAATAAGCCCGTTGTTACAAAAGAAGACATCAAGAAGCTGGAAGCTGTGGAAATCGCGGAAGCGCAGCGGCGCGGCATAGAAGAGTTTAAGTTCGATACCAACGACGATATGCTGCAGGCAATGGGTTTGACCATCGCTGCCTAGGCTTTTTATCCAGCTACAAACACGATATGTCACCTGCCGGGTGACATATTTCTATATTATCCGTTACGCCCTGGCCCACGGGAAGGATTACAATTTTCCTATGAGACTCTCCGACGTCGAGCTTCGTGCCATGGATACAAGGTGGCGCAAGTGGGGACAGGCACATTTCGAAATGCCGATGTTCCGGCGCATGGGATTGGCTCTGCGCGGGAAGGATCTCCTGGAAATCGGCTGTGGCAACGGTTACGGGGCACATCTCCTGAATCAGGGGGCGCCACGCAGTTATGTGGGACTCGATCTGATGGAGGAGCAGATCCAGATGGCGTGCCGGCGCTATCCAAAGTATCAGTTCCTCGTACAGGATGCTACCGACCTGAGCTCATTCGGCCCGGCAAGCAAGGATGTGGTCGTCGTTTTCGGGGTGCTGCATCACATCCCCGAGTGGCGTAAGGTGATCGATGAGATCAGAAATGTTTTGCGGCCGGGCGGCAGCATCTTCGTCGAGGAGCCGCGCGGAACGGACGTGAAGCTCTTTGACTTCTTCTTCCGCTGGGGACATCCCGACTCGGACTTCGGCGTCCGGCGAATGCAGGACTATCTGGAATCTCACGGGTTCACCATTCAGAAGAAACACTGGACCCCGTTGCTGACGATGGTCTATGCGCGGCTCAATACCTGTTGAGCCCTGAGTTGCACGAAGCTCGGGGATCATACTCATTGGCTATCCGAACAATTCTCTCAGCACTTCTTGCGTATGTTGTCCGAGTGTGGGCGGGGGTAGTCTATAGCCTACGGGCGTATCGCTGAATTTCAACGGTGAGCCGACTACTTTCAGATCCCCAATGATTTCACGCTCGAGATGAACCAGCATGTCCCGCGCCTCCACGTGCGGCATGCTGAACACTCTATCCAGGGTATTGATCGGTCCGCAGGGGATTCCCTCTGCATCCAGGCGGGCCAGCCAATCATTTACTGTGCGCGTCAAGAAGATCGGCTGCAAGGCGAAAATCAACGCCTCGCGGTGTTCCACACGGCCGGGATTCGTGATAAAGCGTTCCTCGCTGACCAATTCCGGATTCCCGATGACGGTCCCCAATTTTTCAAACTGCCGGTCATTTCCGACTGCCAGCACGAACCAGCCGTCGCTGGCCTGAAAGCTTTGATAGGGGACGATATTCGCGTGCGCATTACCATACCGTTTGGGAAGCTTTCCTGAAACCAGATAATTGCTGGCGACGTTGGCCAGCATCCCTAGCTGGGAATCGAAGAGCGAGATGTCC
Source organism: Anaerolineales bacterium (assembly GCA_036833655.1). GTDB lineage: Bacteria > Chloroflexota > Anaerolineae > Anaerolineales > Villigracilaceae > Defluviilinea. The sequence continues at coordinate 6,403 of DAITPI010000159.1, forward strand.
AGGTGTTGGCCTCTGCCCGTTTGGGCGCGAGCCTGTAATGCAGCCAGGATGGCAATTACCGCGTTCTGCCCGGCGAACAGGTCCCCCACCGCCACCCCGACCTTCATCGGTTCCCCTCCCGGCTCCCCGGTGATGGACATCAGTCCGCCCATCGCCTGGATCATGAAATCGTAGCCGGGTTTGTCGCGTAACGGTCCCGTCTGTCCGAAGCCAGTGATGGAGCAGTAGATGAGACGCGGCTGGAGCGCAGAAACGGACTCAAAATCCAGCTCGAAGCGCTTCAGCGTGCCGGGACGGAAGTTCTCCACAAGCACGTCGCTGCGCCTGACCAGCTCATGCAGAATCGCTCGTCCCTGTTCTGTTTTGAAGTCGACCACGATACTGCGCTTGTTGCGATTGACACACAGGTAGTAGGCGCTCTCCCGTTCTGTGAACGGCGGACCCCAGCCGCGCGTCTCGTCTCCCTCGGGCGATTCCACTTTGATCACATCCGCGCCGAGATCGCCGAGAACCATCGTACAATAGGGACCAGCTAGCACGCGACTGAGGTCGAGCACGCGGATTCCGTTGAGAGGTTGCATAAGGACTCCTCAATGCCTCGCGCTGAGCGGAGCAAGTGACAACGAGCGGAGACGAAGCGCGGGCAACAGAAGGCTTTGATACACCATGCCGCTTCGACTGCGGGACGATCGTCCCTCCGCTCAGCGCGATAGCAAACTATGAAACGCGATCTGTATTTTAGCAAACTACTGATGAACGCCGCCGGATCGTTGGGATTCGCGCCAGACAGGCGCGCAGGGATCGCCCTCGACTCGTTTGGCGCGTTCGTCACGAATCCGCTCTCGCTGCGTCCGCGCAAACCTGCGGCAAAGCCGCAGATCATCGAATACCCGGGCGGTTTCCTGCTCCATAGCGGCCTGCCGAACCCGGGGTTCCATACAGTGGTCAAGCGCTATGCCGCCCGGTGGGAGAAGTCGGAGCTGCCGATCATCGTCCATCTGATGGCAGACCGCCCGGAAGAAACCCAGCGCATGGTGCAGATGCTCGAGCTGCGGGAGAACGTGATGGCCGTGGAGCTTGGGTTTGCGCCTCTGCTTGCAGACGATATCCTGCTGCTGACTCTCGAAATGTGCATGGGCGAATTGCCGCTGATCTTCTCGCTGCCGATCGAACAGGTTCTCAGCCTGGGTCCACGACTCGTTCAGGGAGGCGCGCAGGCGATCAGCATCGCCGCGCCGCGCGGGGCTTTGCCGGAGTCGAGAGAAAAGGAAACAGTGGAAAAGGGCTTGATCACCGGGAGAATCTACGGACCCTCCATTTTCCCCAGAGCGCTGGAAACTGTCTATTCCGCGGCGAGGATCGGGTTGCCGATCATCGGTGCGGGCGGTGTCTGGACTCGGGAAAACGCCGAGGCCATGACCGCTGCCGGCGCCCTGGCGGTCCAGGTGGATGCCGCCCTGTGGGGATTCAACTGGCAGGCTCACTCTTCGATGGAGTAATCGAGCGTTTCCAGAAAGCGCTGCTTCTCTTCGGGGGACATGCGGCTTAAGGCGAGCCGGATGGTATAGCCGCCGATCAACTTCCCATCTTCGACGATCATCCAATCGACGATATCTTCTCGGGCAACGGTGATCTTTTCCCCCAGGCTGAGCTTGAGCGAGGGGATGTCGTCCCCCATGCTGCCCCGGAAAACGCCGTTGGCGTAGGTCACCTCATCCACCCAGATATCCTGCGCTGGTTCGTCGGGCGGGAAGAAGCTCGCTTTTACGGCAACAAACGTCCGGTCCGGATGGGGCGTTTCGATCTTTTGAGTGAAGACGTCCAGGGTCTCGCGCGCTTCCTGCCACACGGCTTCCATCTCTGAATCTTCTGGCGCTTGCAGAGTCGGGATCGGCTCTGGCGTGGGTTGCTCAGCACACGCAACGAGGCAGAGACAGAGTGTGAGTATCAGCGCACGCGGCATACTATTTCTTGGGCTCCAGCACTATCACCGGGATGCGTCTACCGGCGCGCAGTTTATATTTCTCATACCCGGCATAATAGGATACCCCCAATCGCCAGTATTCTTCGTAATCCTCTCCGTCGATCTCACGCGCAATAAATGTCCCACGTTTTCCATGCCATAGCACCTGACATTCCGGGTGCGCTTTCAGGTTGTAGTACCAGCCCGGGTTCTGCCTCTGCCCAAAGTTCGTTGCGAAGAGCGCCAGCCTGTCATCATCGGGCACGCCCACGAGTGTGATCGTGCGCGGCCTACCCGTCCTGGCGCCTGTCATCGTCACCTGCGCGATCGGGAGGCCGACCAGGCCGGTAAACGTGTATCTGTCCCGGGTCAGACGAAGGAGAAGGGCATCGGCACGAGGCAGCGTCATCGGGAAAAGAGCCGAGACAGGCTTCAACATCAGGAAACGGTGGACCAGTCTTTGCAGGGCATTTGGTGTACTATTCATCTTTCCAGCCAGATGGTCACCGGTCCATCGTTATGGATTTCCACTTCCATGTGCGCACCGAACTTTCCGGTCTGCGTCGGCACGCCATGCCCGCGCAGCAGCTCGACGAATCGATCCACCAGCGGCTCCGCAACCTCCGGCAGGGCAGCGTCGGTGAACGAGGGCCGGCGGCCTTTGCGCGTATCGGCATATAGAGTGAATTGCGAGACGACGATCGCCTGCCCTTT
>DAITPI010000160.1:0-9042 GCA_036833655.1 Anaerolineales bacterium
GGCGGAGTCGCTCACGGCCCGCTTCATCCGTGACCTCCATATGCTCAAGCTCATCGTGCAGTTTTTCGAGAAGTTCACGCAGATTCTGGTCGGTCATGGAAGGTTCTCCTTTCGGCAGGGTAGAGATCACGAATGATTGCATCTCCATTGTACAACGTTTGCCCTTTGAATTGATTAATGGTTGGCATCCCGGCGTGCCCGCGGCCGTAAGACCTCGAAGCCTAATAGAGGATCTCGCGGTTTGCCTGTTCGATCTCCTCATAGATCTTCTTGACTTCTTCCTTCATCTCGGCGGAGACGCCTGCCGTCTGCGGGATGAACTTGACCAGGTCGCGCGCCTGCCGGAAGAGGTCCTTCACACCTGCGATATAGGAAAGGTCATTCTTGCCCAGCTCGGAGGGCACCGGGAATTCACGTGCCTGCTGGATCAGCTGGCGGGCGCGGACGATTCGTTCAGCGGCGGGAATGAGTTTTGCCATGGTTCTCCTCTTGGTGATTTTATTATCACAGAAATGCTGCCAGACGGCAAATACCTCCTGACAGGCGTAAACTATTGCCCTGTCATGCAACCGGTTGCATCCACCGGGGACAAGTGAGTATATGCAAAGGAAGACCTCCGAGCTGTGAATGCTGGAGGTCTTCCGGTCTATGGTCTCGCCACGAAAACAATCAAACCGGCAATTACCGTCTGCGCGTGACGGAGATAGGATCCCTTCTTACCGGAACACGCTGATAAGCAGGTCGGGCGGTGGTCATTCCATTTGATAGTGCAGATAAGAGTCTGACGACAGCCCTGGTCACCCAATCTTTCAAGCTTAACATATCGTCTCCTTTCTGAACATTCCAGATATCTGCAGGACAGGAAGGAGACTGTAGAGAGGCAACAGCTGTACTCCAAATACCGGGAAAGCCAATGTCTTCTATGATTCATAACGAATGCCAGACAAGGCTACTATGGAGAACAATAAATACCAGATTAGAAAATTCCGGCCGCAGGAACAAAAAAGCGCCGCCCCTCTAGACGTAAAAGGGGCAGTGCTTCTTTCGGTTGTTCAGTCAGCAGCGGCTAGATATCCTGCAGCACGCGCTTTGCCGCTTCCACAGCCTCAGCGACGCGATCGAGCTGTTCGATGAGAACGTCCTGGCCGCGCTCCTTCAGGTCGGCGGATTTCCCGCGGACGCTACCCTTCAGGTTTCCAGCCTTCGACATCACCTGGGAGACCGTATCCTTGACCGACTCCGACGTCCGATCGCGCAGGTCTGTCGCCTTATCGAGGACTTCGGCGCGCATCTCTTGTCCGGACCGGGGCGCCAGGAACAGCATGGCGGTCGCTCCGATCAAGCCACCGACCACAATCCCGGTCAAGATGTGCCTGGTGCTGCCGCTCATCTCCTGTATTTCCCGGTTGCCATAATCATACTTGTTCATAGTACTCTCCTTCTCTATCTGCGAACTTGAAATCCCGCTGAAAAGCGGATCCGTTGTTGCCAATCCTGGACGCGCCTGATGACGGCGCTGTATACTTGGATTAACGGTCCGGGACGGCGGCTGTTATGCAGTCCCTCCGCTCCGCCCGATAGACACGGAATATAATCTACCTGTGAGCACCGCTTATTACCTCTTTCATGGGCGGCTACAGGACTTCCTGCCACGTGAGCAGAGGGATCAACCGATCCGGGTCGAGTTCCTCGGGCGGCAATCGGTGAAACATCTCGCCGAGTCGCTCGGGATACCGCATCCTGAGATAGGACCGGTGCAGATCAACGGTCAGGCGGGGACGCTGAGCACCATCACGCAGGATGGGGACCGGGTGGACATCGAGCCTGTCGCGAATGGATGTCCGGTGGAGCCGCGCTTCATCCTGGACAACCACCTGGGGCGCCTGGCTTCGTATCTGCGGCTGCTGGGATTCGACTGCCTCTACCGGAACGATTACCAGGATGAGGAACTGGCGGAAGCTGTGGGCCGTGAGGAACGCGTCCTGCTCACCCGTGACCGGCGCCTGCTGATGAGGAAGGTTGTCGTCTATGGGTACTGTCTCCGCTCTCTCGAGCCGATCGAGCAACTCTCCGAAGTGATCGTCCGCTTTGAACTGGCGCAGCGAATCAGCCCCTTTCATCGTTGCCCGCGCTGCAACCACTCCCTGGAGCCCGTTGAGAAGGAAGCTGTGCTCGACCGCCTGGAGCCGCTCACCAGACTGTATTTCGAGGAATTCCAGATCTGCCAGGCTTGCAGGCAGATCTACTGGAAAGGCTCGCATTACGACCGTCTACAAAAGCTGATCGAACATGCGACGCGAGCCGGCACAGACCAATCGGCGCGGTAAGCGATCTACGCGAGTCTGCAATAGGGAAATCCCTCGCGCGCCGCCTGGGGTGAACATTCTTGTGCCATGGCCCACCTTGCCGTTATGATATTGTTGGTCGCGACCGCGGCTGGTGCTATTCTCGGTGGGAAGGAGCAGAGCAATGCTGGATCAGTCTTTCTCAGAAAACGATCCGCGGTATCACACCCAGGACATCGGTGGAATGATGCAGGAATGGATCAACCGCCTGCGCGAGGATGTCGATAAAGTGCATGATCCTCAGGCGAGAGCCTTGTTCGAGACATCCGCAGAAGTGATCCAGGGGCTACAACGCGCCTTCGAGCAGTTTGAAATCAGAACGGAGAAAGTCTTGCGGTAACTGCCAGCAGCAAAGGAAATGGAATCGGCTCGTTTGACGATCAAAAGAGCCGAAATGATTCATGGGCATGCCTCTGGCGTGACGATTTTGAATATTGCTTCTACAGTAACCCCGGTGAGGGGCATAATCGCCCTCCTTTTCCTTCCCGAGGAACAGGAGACGCGATAATGCGGTGCCAGTCTTGTCGGGCTGTATAATGACAGCTATGCCAACGAGCACTGAGGCGAGCAAGCGGATCGTCGAAGGTTTCTGGGCTGCCATGCAGAGCAATGACTGGCGCCTGGCGGCTGACTTCCTCCATGACGACTATATCCTGGAGTGGCCCCAGTCCGGCGAGCGCGTGCGTGGACGCGTGAACTTCGTCCGGATCAACGAGAGCTATCCCGCACATGGACGCTGGGTCTTTACAATCCTCCAGCTCGTCGCGGAGAATGACAAGGTCGTCTCTCATGTGGAAGTCGCAGACGGCACGATCACAGCCCGGGCGATCACCTTTTCCACCATGCGTGACGGCAAGATCTGGCGGCAGACCGAGTTCTGGCCGGACGCCTTCGAGCCAGCGGGCTGGCGGTCGGAGTGGGTAGAACGAATTCCTTAGGCTCAGCCACATCGTCAGAGAAAACAGATGCCCCTCTCCGTTGGAGAGGGGCATCTTGCATTCTGCGGATGGCAGCGGTTAGTATTCCTGGACCTTCTGCTTCCCGTTATCGATCGCCTCCGTGGCTCGTTCGAGCTGCTCACGGGCGGTCTCTTTACCGCGCTGTTTCATCTCGATAGCTCGGTCCCAGACGTTATCCTTGAGCTCAGAGGCTTTTGATTTCGCCTGTGAAACGGTATCCTTCACCGTCTCTGTAGTGCGGTCCTTTAGCTCCAGAGCCTTGTCGCGGATTTCCGCCCGGGTCTCTTCACCAGAGCGCGGCGCAAAGAGCAGCATCGTCGCTGCGCCGACGAGACTTCCGACGAGCAAGCCTTTCAGGACATGCCAGCCGGGACGGCTATTCTGGATGGGTTCAAATTCTTCTTCGTAACCGTGATAATCGTTTCTTTTCATAGGTACTCTCCTTCTTTCAAGTAGATCGAATTTGCAGCCCCCAGAGTCGTGTCTTGCTAATCCGCACTGCTTAACGACTGGTTCCCGGGATTGTTACGAGTCGATTTCGAGGCCGAAGAAGTGGCTCTCCGCTACATCGTGTCACTTGGCGGCTGCAAAGTGGTGACTTTTGTCCATTGTGAAAAGAGCCGCGGTGGACCAAAATCGTGCTGGAGTGAAAAACATGACCATATTCGATGCCAGCGAAAAGCTGGAATTCCTTGCCACACAGTCCCTACACTACGATCGTTATTCCTGCTACACGTATTTCCTGGAGCGTGTCCGCGTCGACGGGAAATGCGGATTGGCTTGCGGTGAAGAGATCGATGGCTGCGGCTGCCATGAAACAGCGCTGCTTGAGCCTGTCTATAACGAAATCCAGGTCCGTAAGATCTCCAGCCCCAAAGCCCGCTATGAAAAATACGCTGTCTTCGCCGATGGCGACCGAATCGGACAATTCACACTCGTCCTGAACGCCTGGGTGCCACAGCATTAAGGTATAGTTTCGCAGAGCCAATCAGGGAACGAAGAAATCGCCCATTCTGGCGCGGACATGGCTTCGTTGCCCGCATGGCTCCTTCCCCTGGCACGACGATGAAGGGGGGATCTGCGGTGTGCGGAATATGTTGCGGTACCAGCGTGACCCGGTACAATTCAGCAGGCAATGCTTCTCACCAAATACGAACAAGGGCTGCAGGGATCCTATGTCCTCTAGTATTTCCTTTGACCGCGCTGCCGGCTACTACGACCAGACCCGCCCACTCCCGGAACAGGTGGCGAAACCCGGCATTCAAGCCATCCTGGATCTCATCGGTCCCGGCGCTCACGTGCTGGATGCAGGGACAGGCACCGGGCGGATCAGCATCCCCCTGCTGGAACGCGGCCTCGATTTGCTCGGCTGCGATCTCTCGTCGAAGATGCTGCTCCGGTTGCGTGAAAAATTCCCCACGGCCCGACTTGCGCAGGCAGACGCGACCCAATTGCCCTTCCCCGGCGCCGCCTTCGATGCCGTGTTGACCGCGCACGTGCTCCACCTGATTCCAACCTGGCGAGAGGCGCTGCGGGAGTTCCGGCGGTTGCTCGTGCCACGCGGAATGTTTCTCAATTTGAGGACCTGGGAGCCAGTGGGCAATTCCACTCGCCAGCTAGTTCGCACGCACTGGCGAGACTGGCTGGCAGGACGAGGAATTAACGCCTACCCAAAAGGTGTACAGGACAGCGGAGAGCTACATCAGGAGCTTCAGTTTATGGGGGCACAGGTGACCGATGTGGACGTCATCCATTACCCCATAACGTACACGCTGCGCGAGGATTTGGAGAGGATCGAGTCTCGTATCGGTTCCGATTCCTGGGCGATCCCGGACGACATCTTCAAGGCCAGTTTGGAGCATCTGCGTGCGTGGATCTCTCAAGAATACGGCGACCTGGATGAGCCGCGCCAGGATGAGCTTCGTTTCGCCATCGACGTGGCACGCTTTTAAACCTTACGCTTCAGAATCAAAAAGCGGGCAAGGCGCAGAGCGCCTGCCCGCTTCTTCATCTTTTGTGGCACAACTCACCTGAGCTAGCCGGACCTTGCCTCAAGGAAATCGTCCAGGTTGAGGCGCTTGAACAGGCGCTCCCGCACATCGTCAGGCAGAGGCGGCTGCTCAACCGGGGATTGCACGAGATCGATTGTCCGCTTGGTGGTGTTCAACACGACGCGACAGTTCTCGCAGCCAGCCAGGTGCTTCTCGATCTCCTCGCACAGCGCCGGGCTCAACGCGCCATCAATGTACTCGGACAGGGAACCCAACAGATGGGCACAATCGTCGTGGATATTTTCGTTCATACTCTTCCTCATTCCTCGCGTAGCAGCCGCTCCGCATAGTAGGCAGAAAGCTGCTCACGTAACGACAAACGGGCACGCAACAGGCGGGTCTTGACGTTGGTCTCGGTCAGGTTCAGCGCCTCGGCCGTCTCCCGGATCGATAATCCCTCGATGTCCCGCAGGACAAAAACGAGGCGCATTGCTTCCGGCAGCTTCTGGATCGCTCCGTCCAGGAGCTTTTTCCCTTCGCCGGTCAGCAGCTCGTCCTCCGGGAGGAGGCTCCAATCGGCAAACTGGACGGGTTGTGGCGCATCCTCGTCGTCCTCTGCATCATGCTCCAGGTCGACCTCCGGTTTCTTTTTACGGAGAAGCATCAGCGCCTCGTTGGCGGCGATCCGGTAGAGCCAGGTCGCCAGGGACGAGCGCCCTTCAAAGGAGGGCAGGTGGGTCAGCGCACTCAGGAACGTGTTCTGGAGGATATCTTCGGCATCCTGAGGGTTCCCGAGCATCCGCAATCCGAGCCGATAGATCGGGGTGGAATAAAGGTCCACCATGCGCGCAAATTCCGCGCGGTCTCCGGCAATGAGGGCTTCTACTGAGATGTCAGGCTGCATTGTTCTATCGATTAGATGATCTTGAGGCGAAAAAGTTGCAGAGCGCAGGATGCGATTTTGCTTTCGATGCACTTCGATTTCGTTCGCCCTTTGGGCTCGCTCCACTACCCTGCGGGCACCCTGTCAGCGCCACACAGTATACAACATTTGTGAAGTCTGCAACTTTTTTCCGAGACCTGCATCCAAAGGATAGTAACAGAAAAATTACATTGTGTCACAAGGAGTACCAGACAGTTATGGAAATGATCATTGACTTCCCCGGCGGCTCACGCGTCGACGCTCACTTTGCCGGTTTCACTGTCCCCACCGACCAGCCCCCGGCAGCCAGCGCCCCCACACCCTTCGCGGTCTTCCTGTCTTCGATCGGCACCTGCGCAGGGATCTATGTCCTCGGCTTCTGCCAGCAGCGCGGCCTCCCCACGGGGGGCATCCGCATCGTGCAGCGCGTCCACAGCAATCCGTTCACCCATATGGTGGACAGCATCGGGCTGGAGATCCAGGTCCCACCGGACTTCCCGGACAAATACCGGGACTCGCTCATCCGCTCCGCCGAGCTGTGCGCCGTCAAGAAGCACCTCGAGAACCCGCCAAAGTTTGACATTGTCACCACGAAGGTCGAGCTGGCATAGACATTCAATTACAGGTTAAGGAATCAACCATGGAAAAACTTCTCAGCAACCAGGTTATGCGGCAGATCCAGGAGGCGTTCGCCGATCTGAAAGCGCCGGTACAGATCGTCTACTTCGGCTCCGAAGAGAACTGTGAGTATTGCTCGGAAACACAGCAGCTTCTCGAGGAAGTGACAGCCCTGAGCGACAGGCTGGAGCTGAAGATCTACGACGTGCAGAAGGACCGGGAGCTCGCCGCTCGCTTCCATGTCACGGAGGCACCCGCAATCGTCATTGCGGCGAAGGACGGCGCCGAGGTCACGGATCTCGGCATCCAGTTCCTGGGCATCCCTTCGGGGCACGAGTTCAGCACGCTGATCAGCGATATCCAGATGGTCTCGAAGCGCGAGACAGGGCTGAGTGAGAAGACACGTGAGTTCCTGCGCAACCTCGATAGGCCGCTGCAGCTCCAGGTGTTTGTCACTCCTTCCTGCCCGTATTGCCCGCGCGCCGTGGTGCTGGCGCACCAGATGGCAATGGAAAATCCGCGCATGATCCGCGCCGAGGGCGTGGAAGCCATGGAATTTCCGGAGCTGGCAAACCGCTTCAACGTCCACGGGGTGCCGCAGACCGTGATCAATGCGGGGGCTGGGATCGTCGTCGGCGCTGTGCCCGAGCAGAACCTGCTCGCCGAGATCAGCCGCGCGTTGCAGAACTAACGCCGGTAGTCCAGGTATCGCATGGCAAAGACAGTTCACCGCCGCAAAAGACAGCAGCAGAATCCCGTTGTGCCGATCGCCATTGGATTTCTATTGATCGGTATTGCGATCGTCTGGATGGCTCTACCGAGAGAGCATAGCGCCGCGGCAAGTCAGGCGAGTAAGCCTGGCTTCGCGCCCCTGGCGGTGAATTTCCCTGCTCCGGACCTCGCATTGGAAAACCTGGGGGGCGAGACCCGGTCATTGGCAGACTACCGTCACAAGGTGGTGCTGGTCAACAACTGGGCGACCTGGTGCCCGCCCTGCAAAGCGGAAATGCCGGTCCTCGAAGCATATTATGAGGATCACGCGTCGGAAGGCTTCATGATCGTTGCCATCGAAGCCGGAGATGCAAAGGATACTGTTGGAAATTTTGCAGAGAACTACGACTTGAGTTTTCAGGTCTGGCTCGACCCGCAGGGTGCTGCCCTGCGAGCCTTCGGCAATGGCAACCTGCCCAATTCGTATGTGCTCGATCGTCAGGGGACCGTCCGCTATGCCTGGACCGGCGAGGTGGATCGGGAGATGCTTGAGAAGTATGTCACGCCGCTCCTAGCCGAGTGAGCGATTCCAAGAAGAAATTCAAAGCCAAAGGAGAAATAAGAAATGAACCCGTTTGTTAAGTTTCTGGCGTCCACAACCGGCCGGATCGTCCGTATCGTCGCAGGGATCGTCCTGGTACTCTGGGGCTTCATGGGCCTGACCGGCACGACCGGCATCGTGGTCGCCATCGTCGGTCTGGTCCCGCTGCTTGCGGGCCTGTTCGATTTCTGTGTATTCGCCCCGTTGTTCGGCGCGCCCCTCAGCGGACCAAAGATCCGGGCTGCAAAATAAGCTGACTACTCCGATCGGCATCGCTGCGGGGCAAACGAGGCTGCTGATCGGGCGCACAATCGAAGACTCGCGACGGCCCGCTTCTTTCCAGAAGCGAGCCGTCCTGACTCGTACGGCGCCTTACCTGATGCTTTTCGATCCAGGGTATTCCGGAAGCCTAGCCCGCGGCGAGCGGGTCGAAACCTCCCCCTAACACTTCCTGCGCAGTGATGACGCTAATGCTGGCTTGCGGGTCTTCCTTTGCAACCATCATTTTCAGATTCTTGATCTCCGCCGCTCTCAGCGCGCAGATCAGCATCGTGCTTTCCTCGCCGGGAACCGCCGTCACGCCATGGTGGGTTGCGCGCATGATCTGGTCCGCGATGGCATCTGCCTGACTGGTAATGATCAGAGCCAGGAATTGAGGCGGTTGACCCGGCCTGAGCAAGTTGCGTGCCCTCTTGAGCGTCCGGCGACGACCGGCAGCCGGTGTACGCGCTTTCGGTTTTTCCACCGTACCCGAGCGGGGCAGCTTGCTGTCGCGGAGGCGTGTCACGATCAGGCTCAAGATCGCCACCAGCACCAGCAAGGCAAAGTAGGCGAGGCTCAGGCTCACCACAATTCTCCCTGGCACAGGTCCAATCGCCGCCCGGCTAATGAATCC
>DAITPI010000161.1:0-8986 GCA_036833655.1 Anaerolineales bacterium
GACTCATCCCAATCCAGTCCGAGAGACCAGAGCAGGGCAAGCGCCGTCCGAGCCGGCTTCTTGATGGCAGCATCTCCACCTGGAAGTGGGAAGTATGCCAGGTGAAATCTTCTTTGGTAAGACTTGTACTCCGCCACCAGAATCTCACCACCCCAGATGGCGCCGTCTTCGCCATAGCCCGTGCCGTCAAACGCCACGCCGATGACAGGGTGCCTTCCATCCAGTCCATGCTCCGCCATGCAGGCTGCGATGTGGGCATGATGGTGCTGCACGCCGATTGCCGGGATGTTTTCACGTTCCGCCCGTTCCAGTGCATATCGTGTAGCCAAATAGTTTGGATGGAGATCGTAGGCGATTGCCGTTGGGCGCACGCGGAATAATCTTTCGAAATGCTCTACTCCCTGTTCGTACGATCTCAGAGTCTCGTAGTTCTCCATGTCCCCGATGTGATGACTCAGGAAAGCATAGTCCTTGTTCGTGATGCAAAACGTGTTCTTCAATTCCGAGCCTGCCGCCAGGAGCTGCGGCGCCTCGAATGGGAGTCTTACGGGAAAAGGAGAATAGCCCCGCGACCGGCGGATGGGGTAGATCGATTTACGAATTCCGAGTTCCGATTCCGGGTTATCGTCGAATACCCTCACCACCGAATCATCGCAGCGGATATGAATATCCCGGTTGTGCATCAGGAACGCATCCGCCAGCGTGGCTAGTCGATCGCGCGCCTCCTGGTTGCCGGTCGCGATCGGCTCTTCAGAGAGATTCCCGCTGGTCATCACCAGAGCAGTGAACTCTCGTTCTGGATCAGCAAACAACAAGTAATGAAGCGGGGTGTAGGGAAGCATCACGCCAACCCAGTCCTGGTGGGGCGCTACTTCTCTGGCGATGTGCGACTCTGCTTTGCGCTTCAATAGGACAATCGGGCGAGCGGTGGATAAGAGCAACTCTCGCTCTGCGTCATCGACAATACAATGCTGCTCGATCGTCTCGACATCGGGCATCATGATGGCAAACGGCTTGTCCACCCGCAGCTTGCGATTGCGCAGCTCAAGTACGGCCATTGCATTCGTTGCATCGCAAGCCAGGTGAAATCCGCCAAGACCTTTGATCGCAACAATCTCGCCATTTGCCAGGGCCCTGCAGGCTTCAGCAATTGCCTCTTCCGAACTTGCCAATGCTCCAACATTCGAACCTTCGAACGTGGCCTGAGGTCCGCACACGGGACACGCGACGGGCTGCGCATGGAATCTTCGATCGGATGGATCCCTGTATTCGGCCTCGCAATCCGGGCACATCGGGAAGGACGCCATCGTCGTCTTCGGGCGATCGTAGGGGATGTCCTTGATGATCGTGAAGCGCGGTCCGCAGTTGGTGCAATTGATGAAAGGGTAACGGTAGCGGCGGTCGCTCGGGTCGAAGAGCTCGCGCAGACAATCCGGGCAGATCGCCACGTCGGGTGAGATCGGCTGGAAAGCCCCCTGTACCGCTTCCGAGTGAAGGATCTCGAACGAACGGAATCCATTTGCGGGTCGGAAGGATGCCGAGATTTCGTCGATGCGGGAGAGTGGAGGCGCCTCGTCCCGTAGCTCCCGGAGGAAAAGATCCAGCACCTCCCGGTCTCCATCCACTTCGATATCAACGCCTGCAGAGGTGTTCTTTACCCAGCCCTTGAGATGATGTCGCGTGGCGAGGCTATAGACAAAGGGCCGGAAGCCGACCCCTTGTACGATCCCCGTAATATGGACGCGCAGTCCTTCCATTTATTCTTTCGCGCTCTCGATGAGCCAGGCCGCCCATGCATCCAGGCCTGCACCGGTCGTGCAGGATGTGTGGAATGTCTTGACGCCGGGGTTAAGCGCCTGCACGCCGCGCTCGAAATAATCCATTCGAAAGTTGACATAGGGCAGCAGATCGATCTTGTTGACGATCAGCACATCCACGCCGCGATAGGTGCCCGGATATTTATAGGGCTTGTCGTCGCCCTCAGGCACAGACGCGACCAGAACCGTCTTGTGCGTGCCGAGCTTGAAGTTGGCCGGGCAGACCAGGTTGCCAACGTTTTCCACGATCAGCAGGTCATACTGAGGCAGCTCGAGCTTCTCGAGTGCGCCATGCAGCATGACGGCGTCGAGATGGCAGTCGCCGCCGGTGTTGATCTGAATGGCGGCCAGAGCCCCTGCCGCAGCCGCGCGGTCGGAGTCGATCGATGTAGCAATATCGCCGTCGATCGCCGCGACACGCAGTCTACCTTTGAGCCGTGGCAGCGTCTGTTCGATCAGCGAGGTCTTCCCCGCCCCCGGCGAGGCAAGGATGTTGATCGAGAAGACGCCTGCATTCTCAAGGCGGTTGTAATTCTGCTGCGCGATCCGGTCGTTGGCGTCGAGGATGTTTTCGACCACGGGGATGTTCTGGGGCATTGGGTACTCCTTACAGTTAAGCGCTGTGGGATTTCAAATCGATAATAGGTTTATTCTACGTCGATAGATTCAAGGGCGAACTCTTCTCCGGCGATGATCTTCGTCTTCACGCTACCACACCTGGGGCAGGCTAATTCCCGGTCGGTGGGATGGTATTTCTCGAGGCAATCCATGCATTGCAGCTCCGCAGGCACACGGCGGAAATGCAACTTCGCCTGTTCGGCAAGAGTCCCTCTGGCAATGATCTCCCAGTAGAACTGGATCGAGTCGTCGACCATGCTCGAAAGCTCGCCCATGACGATGTTCAGGTCCGTCACGCGTTTTGCTTCCGCCTTTTCGGCATGCCGTAGCGCAATATCTAACAAAGACTGTGTCACCGATAATTCATGCATAATTTCATTAGAATGTCACCCTGAGTGAAACGAAGGGTCTCCAGATGTTTTGAGCCCATGGGCTCACGACATCTGGGATTCTTCGCCTCACCGGCACCGTCCCAAAGGCACGGGCGCAGTTGCCGGGGAGTGTCGGCTCAGAAAGACAACGTGTTTTAGGTACTTATCCAATGCCAGCTCAATTCAACTGCCTGAGTGACAAGCGCAGCTGTCTTCAGAAAGTTGCCGTGAAAAAGGCTTCACCCGCGGAAGCCGGAGGCGAGGGTGTAATTCTCAAGCCCCTGGATCTCGGCTCCCTGTGCCTCGAGCACAGCAGCAACGGCATCCCGCATGGAGATGATGCCGATCAGGTTGCCGTCCTCGACGACAGGCAAATGGCGCAGACGATACCGGATCATCAGCGCCAGACAGTGTTCTATGGATGTGCTGGTGGTAACGGTGTACATCTTGTCTGTCATGACGTCCCGCAGCAGGGTCTCCTTCGCGGCGCGGCCTTCGACTTCGACTCGCATGATATAGTCTCGCTCCGTAAAGATCCCCACGACAATGCCTTTTTCCACGACCAGCACAGCGCCAATGCGCCTGTCTGCCATCAACCCGATGGCCCTGTATACCGTCTCCGTCGCTTTGACTGCGTAGCGACTGGCGTCTGTTTTTGCACCGAGCAGATCGTTTACAGTAGCCATCTTGTGCCTCCTAGAAAACGTTTCAAGTGCAGCGGAATTTCTGCCCTCCCCACGTGCATGCTCATATGAGTATAGCAAAAATACGGACGAGGCGCCCACCGGGTTTTTGAAGCCTCTAGCCAATCCTACAATCTCGTTCCGAGTATCGAGTTCCTTCCGTCCAGGATTTTCCGTGCTCGCAGCCATTCCCATATTAAATCCGTCGCCCGGGGAACGAGTCCGGCTGTCTCTTGCGAGAGCTGGCGTGAGAAAAGGAAGCGATGACCCAGCACGGAAAGCAGCGCGGCATCCGGCTTGCTGCCGTAAAGTGTTTCACACATGGAAAGCAGCGATTGGGGTGTCAGGTGATGTGTGAACGGCGAATGTTGAAATTCACTCTCCACCGGGATGAGCCGCACGGGCTCTGGGATATTGCCAGTGTGGGCATCCACGAAACAGACATATTCATAGGCATTAATTTCCTCGGCCATCTCCGGAGTCAGTTGCAAATGAAAAGCAAATTCAATGCTCGGGTCTTCCGGGAATTCATCCTCGTAGGAATCCGGAGCGGACAAGTCGAGCTTCAGGGTCAGGGCACGCAGGATATGCCAGGCGACGCCAT
Source organism: Anaerolineales bacterium (assembly GCA_036833655.1). Lineage (GTDB taxonomy): Bacteria > Chloroflexota > Anaerolineae > Anaerolineales > Villigracilaceae > Defluviilinea. Next base: position 4,094 of record DAITPI010000161.1, read on the forward strand.
CATCTTCACGATCGGGATTTCCATAACCAATAAGCAGTGCTTTTTTCACCTTTTGTACCTTTGATCTCCGCTTTCACCCAATGAAAGGGACCAGACACAAGGAATGCCGGCATCCTCTTGTATCTGGTCCGCCAGGACTGGCTTTCGAGAATCGGGGATGACTGCGCTTGCTAAGAGCTCATTCGCCGTAGCCTGTTCCCAGAATATAGCTCTCCAACTTAACGATCGCGCCTTTTTGCTCGGCGAGCAGCCCCTCGGCGAGGCGGCGAATCGAGACAATCCCAACCACACGCTCCTTTTCGAGCACAGGCAGGTGGCGCACATGATACTTTCCCATTAATTCCGCGCACTCCTCCAGCGTGGTTTCCGGTTTGATCAGGACCATTTGCCTGGTCATGACGTCACAGATGGGCGTCTCCTTTGCCGTGCGGCCCTTGACTTCACCTTCGCGCGCATAATCGCGCTCGGTGAAGATGCCTACGATCTTTTCGTCTTCCGTGACGAGCACGGCGCCTGTATTGCCTTCGCACATCACCTGGAGCGCCTCGAAGACAGTCGCGGTGGAGGGAACGGTGTAGATCTTCGCTTCCGCTTTTTCGTCAATGAGCTTACGAACTGTAACCATGTTTGAGCTCCTTTGGTTGGAAAGGGAAAATTAGTCTCGTTTCAGGGTCTTGACCAGCGTGCCGTCGGGGGCAACGATATCCAGCTGGATGGGCATCTGCCCGACCGAGTGGGTCGAGCAAGACAGGCAGGGATCGTACGCCCGAATGGCGGCTTCCACGCGGTTCAACATGCCTTCATGGACTTCGGGTCCTCTGACGTAGGTCTTGGCAACGCTGTCCACGGCGTTGCTCATCGCCCAGTTGTTGTGCCCGGTGGAGACGATCATGTTAACTTTGGTGAGCATGCCGTTGTCATCGGCCGTGTAATCGTGGATCAGGGTGCCGCGCGGCGCTTCGATCACGCCCACGCCATGTCCCTTGTAGTCTTTGCGGGTGTTGAGAATCTCGGTGCTTAGAATATCCGGGTCTTCGCACAGCGCGCGGATTCTCTCGATGCCGAACATCACCTCGATCAGACGGGCATAGTGATAGTACAGGGTGTTTTCCACCGGCTTGCCGTTGTTCAGGCTCTTGAAGACCTTCAGCTCCTCGTTCGCCAGCGGCGTATCGATCTTCTCTGCAAGGTTCAACCGTCCGAGCGGACCGACGCGATAGACGCCGTCGGGATAGCCCAGTTTTTTGTAGAACGGGAATTTGAGATAGGACCAGGTCTCGACGTGTTCCTGGATGTAATCGAGATAATCCGCCACGGGAAAACGCTCCAGCTCGGCGCCTTCACGGCTGATGAGGCGGATGTTGCCGTCGTACAGCTCGAGTCCGTTCTCGGGGGTGGTCAAGCCGAAGTAACCGGTCGGGAACACGGCGAACTTGTTGATGTCCTCCATGTTCTTTTCTGCCCAGTCCTTCATGATCTGCAAGCCGACCCGGGTCGTCGCAAGAGCGGCATCCACACCTTCCAGGATGGAGTCGCGCTCCTGCCGGCTGAGGGCTTTGTTCACGCCGCCCGGCACTGCGAAGACAGGATGGATTTTGCGCCCGCCCAGGGTCTTGATGACCTGCTGGCCGAACTTCCTCAATTGGACGGCTTTCACGGTCAGCTCGGGATTGGCGCCGATGAGGCCGACCACATTCCGCATCTCCGGCGCCGCGTCGAAGCCGAGCAGCAGGTCCGGTCCGGCAAGCTCGAAGAAGTGCATGCCATGGCTCTGGACGATCTGGCCCATGTGCATGAGCTCACGGAGCAGGCTGGCAGGCCGCGGCGGAGTCTGGCCGGTGAGTGCGTCGCTCGCTTTCGCGGCAGCCAGGTGATGGCTGACCGGACAGATCCCGCAAATGCGCGGGGTGATCTGCGGCATCTCAAAATAGAGACGTCCCTCGCAGAACTTCTCGAAGCCGCGGAATTCGTTGACGTGCATATAGGCGCGCCCGACAGTGCCATCCTCGAGCATGTGGATGGTTACCTTGGCATGGCCTTCGATACGGGTAACGGGTTCAATCGTAATTTTCTGTGTCATTCTGATCTCCGCTTAGTGCCAGTGCAGCAGCTCATCTTTGAGTTCCGGCTTGCGTCCCTGGGCGAGCTCCGCAAGCACATAGAAGATCACGTCGGCATCTGGCGGGCAGCCCGGGACGTTGTAGTCCACCGGAACCACCTCGTGGACGGCGCGCGTCTGGGTCATGGTCGCCAGCTCCGGATCGTTCGGGATCTGGCTGCCGGGCTCGTTGCTCTCGGCTTCCTCATAGGCACGCTTGAGCGCCGCTTCCACGCCGCAGAAGTTCCGCAGAGCGGGGACGCCGCCAAAGACCGCGCAGTCTCCCAGCGCCACCAGGATCCTGGCGCGGGCGCGCATCTTGTGCGCGACCTCTTCGTTGGCGCTGTTGTTGATGCCGCCTTCCAGCACACCCACATCCACGCCGCTCTCATCGGGCTCTTTCAGATCCGTGATGGGAGTTGCACGCAGGTCGGCGAGCTCAACGATTTTGAGGATGCGCTCGTCCATGTCGAGCAACGACATATGGCAGCCTGCGCAGCCACACATCCAATCGGAAGCAATTTTCGGTTTGTTCATAAGGTCCTCAATTTAAAGCAACGCTGGACTTGCGGCTCAAGATTGCCTTCTGCCAGTTCGTTTCCAAAGACATGTTCATGCGGGTTGCCAGCTCGGTCAGCACAGCCAGGTTGTCGCGCACGCCATCGGGCGAGGCGAGCGACGTTTCCGCTTTTTGGATGCGCCCGTCCAGGTTGATATAGTGACCCTGCTGCTCCGACCAGACCGTGACCGGAAGGACAACATCCGCTCTTTCGGTGAGTTTCGATTCGTAAGAGGCTTGCACCACGAGATAAGGCGCCTTCGAGACTCGTTCCACCAGCGAGCGTGAAACATAGTCGTCGCCGACAGCGACGTAGACGGCTTTTTGCCCGTTCAGCTCGAAGACCCGGTCAAGGCCGAGCAGAGTCGCGGCGAGGCTGTTTGCCTCACCTTTGAGAGACAGCAGACCCGCCCGTTCGTCGTCCACGGCGCCAACCAGCACGGCGAGCCGATGGAGTTCCTCCACCAGGCACACGTCGCGCTGGGCAGTGATGCCTTTGCCAAACAGAATGACTGGCGTAATTGAGTTCGCCAGGATGCGCGCCACCTGGGTCAGCTGCTCGAGCGAGACGCCCGTCACGCGGACAGCTTCTTCGATGCGGGTATCGGCATCCGGGATCGCCAGGGCTGTGCGCCCTAGCCCTTCTTTGACGATGATCGCCTGCAGTCCGTGGATGAGCGCCAGATCCGATCCCGGATTTGGTTTCAGGCTCAGGCTGGTCAGCTCGTCGAGCTGACTTTCCTGGGGGTCGATATTGATCAGGCGCGTGCCCTTTGGCATATTGCGCTTGAACAGGAACCCGGCAACCATGTGACTGCGTCCTACGTTCGCGCCAATGCACAGAATGGTGTCCGCAGTGCGGAGCATCTCCAGCTTGCCTTCGAAGCTGCCCTGGTTCTCCGCAAATTGCGAGATGGTCGCGGTGGGCATGCCTTCTTCCAGGCTGGTCACAAGCTCGTTTGATGCAAAGAGGTCTTTGAACGCGGTCAGGGTCTCGGCGGGCAGGCGGGTGGAGATCAGTGCCGCAACCCCGTCTTTTTGCGTTGCGAGGGGATGCAGCTTATCGGCGACGGTTTTCAGGGCTTCATTCCAGGAAACAGGCTCCAGCTTGCCGTTCTTCTTCATCAATGGCGAGGTGAGGCGCTTGCGGGAGTCCTTGATCGAGTCATAGCGCCCGTGCTCGCACAGCACGCCGCGGTTGACGCTGCCGTTCCAATCGCCTTCGACGCGAACGATCCGGTTATCCCGCACCATGATCTTGACCGAGCAGCCGACCGAGCACCCCACACAAATGGATTTGATCTCCTCGAGATCCTTATCATGGGACTGGTAGGCGCTTGTCCGGTCAATCAGCGCGCCGGTAGGGCAGACCTGGACACAGCTGCCACACTTGATACAGGTGCTCTCGCCCAGCGGCACATCGGTATCGGCGACGATCATGCTCCTGGCGCCCCGTTCCGCCACCGAAAGAGTGAAGTTTCCTGCCATCTCGGCGCAGGCGCGCACGCAGCGGCGACACAGGATACAACGGTTGTTATCCAGGACAAAATACGGGTGCGAGGTATCCACCACGAAATGGTTCCAACCCGGCTGGATGGGCCAGTGGGTCATCTCCTGGCGGTACGCGGCATTCTGTAATTCGCAGTCCCCGCCGCTGACCTGGCAGAACGGGCAGAAGTGGTTGCGCTCGCTGAAGAGCATCGAGAGGACGAACTTCCTCGATTTCTTGAGCGCCTCGCTCTCGGTATTGACCACCATGCCGTGATTCACCGGCAGCGTGCAGGATGCCATCGGCACCCGCACACCCTGGACATCCACAAGGCATAAGCGGCAGCCACCGTACGGGGTCAGTTCCTTGTGATCACACAATCTGGGAATATTGATTCCCGCCATTTCTGCCGCGCGTAAAACTGTTGTTCCCTCGGGAACATCAATCTGTTTTCCATTGATCGTTATCTGTACCATGCGTTCCTCTTTTACTTTAAGCAAGTTCAACGTCCGGGAGCATTTCACATTTTCCTGCAGGACATGTTCCCAAAAGGATATGTGCTTCAGTTTCCGTTCTAAAATGCTTCAACATATCGCGGGTCGGGACAGCGGCGGTCTGACCCAGGCCGCAGTTTGATGCCCTTTCCATTTCCTGTGCCAACCCGATCAGGGTATCCAGGTCTTCCAATTTGCCCTGTCCCTTTGAGATGCGGTCAACAATCTCGTAGGAACGCTGTGTTCCCACGCG
>DAITPI010000162.1:0-8955 GCA_036833655.1 Anaerolineales bacterium
CATGATCCAACCAGTGGGCCGGGACCAGCTTGTGCTCCTTGAGCAGGAAACCCTTCCCGATCCAGGAGTCCCACCGGGATGACCTTTTCCTCCCCTGCCAGGAGCCCCCGCTCCACCACGCTATCGGTCACATCGTGAGTCCTGGCATCGATGACCACGCGCTTAAGCGTGCCGATCTTTTCACCCTGTGCAGTAATGACATCCATTCCTTCTGCGAAACGCATTACACACCTCCGTTCCCTAATCTTCGGGGATCGTCTCCTCCGCCTTCTCTGCCAGCTCGACCAGGTCGCCTTTCTTGAAGAGCACATTCCGCATGATGGTGCGCCAGACGGGCGTCCGTCGCAGCAAGAACTCCAGGTCGATCGCGAAGTGAATGAACTCCTCTTTTTGCGCATGGCTCATAACAAGCCGCGCCTCTTCATCTTTTTCGACAGCCAGTCGCTGCACATACCAGTCGATCGCCTCTGCCTCCTCGATCATGGACTGGATGACGCGTACGAACGTCCGGGTGTCCTCCGGCAGCTCCTCGGGCGGTTCGTGGTATTGGTCAAAGCCCATAATGCTTACACGTCCTTCTCTTCTTCATCGTCAAGAAGATCATCCCCGTCCTCGTCGAGGTCATCCAGGTCCTCGTCGAGCTCCTCGTCTTCTTCATCCTCCTCGTCCGCATCTTCCTCCTCGTCGAGATCCAGGAGAGCCTCGAGTTCGTCGTCTTCCAGTTCCAATTCATCTTCATCCTCGTCATCGTCGTCGAGCTCATTCTCCAATTCGTCATCCTGAGTATTCGCGGAGGCGGGGTCGAGCTCCCAGCGGTTGCGGTCGCGGTCAAGAACTTTCCGATCGTAGTCGAGGGGCTCATCATCCTTGTAGGTCAAGCCTGCTCCTTCCCCCAGCTCGTCCACGACATCCTGATCCGGGGTAGCGACAGATCCCCCGACCGCCTCTTCCCCTGCGACGTTGGCATCTTGCCAGGCTGCATCGATATCACCGCCAGACAGGCGGGGCGAGAGGGAATTATGCTCCTCCAATTCCTCCTGCAGCGCATCCCGGCCGCCGACGGCGAGTCGCTGCCGTTCGGCGAAGTCCTGTTCGATATCCTCGTCATCCGTAAAGTGGGCGGACTGTTCCGCAACGGCATCCCCATCCGAGTCCGCGACATAGCTATCCATACTGCTCTCTTCGTTCAGCAGATAGTTGCTACCCCGCCGGTCATCGGTCTCTTCGGGTACGACCTCGACAAACTGGTCAGCATCGTCGGGAACCGGCACCAGTTCACCCGTGTATGGATCAATTGTTTTTTCGATCTTCGCGTTCTCTTCGCTCTCATCTGGCTGCTCATCCCTTGCCATCGCTTCCTTCTCCTTTCGGGTTTGGTCGTTTCTTCGGCTATCTTAGAAGAGGGGTAGAAGCAGGTCAATAGATACGGATATAGCTGCCAGGTACAAATTGCGATACATTGTTGGATGCCAGCCACGCGGATGATATACTTCGCCCGTTTGCCGAGAGCTCGTATGTCATTAAAGCTGCTTCATCGCGACGTTTGGTTCGCACGCGCTTATTATTTTGCCTACCTGGGTGGATGGGGGTTTATCCTGCCCTTCACAAATCTGTTTTACGTGAGCCTGGGATTAAGCGGGACGCAAATTGGCTCGATCAGCTCGGTCAGCGCGCTCGTAGGGCTGATCGCCTCGCCGATCATCGTGACGGAGTTCAAGCGACGACCCCAGGCGCGCGGGATGCTGCAAGCTTCTCTGGTCCTGGGCGCCATTGCCTATTTCGCCCTGGGACAGCAATCTGCCTTTCTGCCGATTGTCCTGATTGTCTTTCTGCAGTCGCTGGTGGTTTCGGCCATCATGCCGGCCTCCGACGCCATGGCAGTTCATGTCTCGCAGGATGCCGGCACCGGCTATGGTAGCGTCCGCGCGTGGGCGTCGGTGGGATGGATCGTCACGGTGCTCACCTCCGGCTGGCTGATCGAGCGTTTTGGTTTCCGGGCGGGCTTTCTGGGCGTGACCCTGATGTGGATCAGCGCCGCTTCGGTCGCGTTGTTGATCCAACCGCGTTTCTTCGTCTCGCCGGACGCGGCGCCCAAACAAAGGCCAAACCTGAGAACCGCGTTCAAGCGCATCGCCTGCGATCGGACACTGCTGGGCTATGCCATTGCGCTGGTGTTCATAGGCTTTCTGAACAATGGCGTGCTCCAATTCGAAAATGTGTTCCTATCGCAGCTGGGAGCATCGAAACAGTTGATCGCGGTAGCAGGGATTCTGAGCGCCGTTGTGGAAATACCGTTTATGGTCGTTGCCGACCGGTTTGTACGCCGTGTGGGCGGCCATTCAGTGATGCTACTTGCCGTGGCCCTCCTGCTGCTGCAGAGAGCGACAGTACTGCTCTTTCCAACCATTGCCACGATCATGATCGTACGCTTTGTCGGCGGTATCTCATTTAGCTTCATGACGATTTCCTCGGTCTTCCTGATCAGCAGCCGCACCGACCCGAGCGAGACCGGGACCGTGCTGGCGATCTACACGGTGACCTTGAGCGGATTGGTGAGTGTGCTGGCAGCGCCTGTAAGCGGAGCGATTTTCGACCTGATCGGTGCCCGCTGGCTCTACGCGCTGGCGGTTACCGGGTACGGAGTCGGGATGCTCAGTCTCTGGCTCACCCGTCCCGGCGTGGCGAAAGAATCTGCGAGGCAATTGATCGAGCGATCGGAAGCCTGAAGAACGCTACCGACAGCGCGGAAAACAAAAGGCGAGTCTGGTTGACTCGCCTCATGTTCCAAATCATGGGACCTGGCTTCAAACCTTTTCTTCCTGTCCAACATAATCACACCATGCTTCATACTCGGGCACTTTGCCGCGGATCGCATCATGGTAGACCTTCTGGATCTCGCGTGTGACCGGGCCGGTCATGCCATCACCGATCTTGCGGAAATCGATCTCGCTCAAGCCTATGCACTCTGCCGCCGTTCCACAGACGAAGACCTCATCGGCGATGTAGAGCTGGTCGCGTGAGATCGGCTGCTCCAGCACATCATAGCCCAGGTCCTTGGCGATCGTGTGGATCGTATGGCGCGTGATCCCTTCCAGCACCGGCGCCGTGGACGGCGTCACCAATTTGCCGCGCCGCACCATGAACAGATTTTCGCCGGTGCACTCGGCAATATAACCCTGCGGATCGAGCATGATGGCTTCCTCAAAACCAAGCCGCACGGACTCGGTCTTTGCCAGGATGCTGTTGACATAATTCCCGGCGATCTTTGCCTTGGTCATGCTGATGTTCGGGTGATGGCGCGTGTACGAGGAGATATTGGCGCGGATGCCTTTTGCAAGCGCTTCCTCACCCAGATAATTCTTCCACTCCCAGACGGCGATCATCAGAGCTGGCTTGCCCGCGTCGACGTTGAGATTCCAGGCGCCGCCAGTGAGGTACAGCAACGGACGGATGTAACACTCCTCGAAGCCGTTCGCCCGCACCGTCTCCTTGATCGCCTGAGCGACGGTATCCACGGTATAAGGCAGCTCACGGAAGCCGAACACCTCCGCAGATTCCAGCAGGCGGGCCGCGTGTTCGCGCAGGCGGAAGACCGCCGGACCCTTGTCGGTCTTATAGGCGCGAATGCCCTCGAAGACCGCCGCGCCGTAGTGCAGGGCTGCCGTCAGCATATGCACAGTGGCTTGCTCGAACTCCACCAGCTCTCCGTCCTTCCAGATATATTTCGATTCCATGCCCATGATGGTTTCTCTCCTTTCGTGTATCGCGCAGAGCGGTTCGATATTCGTCGGGTCGTCGAAGCGCGCCAGTAAAAAGGCTCATGCGCCGCATGACACCGCTCGCACGTGAATTACAGGTTCTTGATCACCTCATCCGCCATCTGGCGTGTCGTCAGCGTACCGCCCAGGTCGGCAGTCCGCGCGCCGGCCGTGATAATCTCATCCACAGCCCGTTCGATCGCGACCGCTTCGTCTTCCAGCTGGAGCGAATAGCGCAGCATCAGCGCCGCGGAGAGAATGGTCCCGAGCGGGTTGGCGATGCCCCTGCCCGCGATATCGGGCGCGGAGCCGTGGATCGGTTCATATAACCCGACGCCGGCCTCCGATAGACTGGCGGATGGCAGCATCCCCATCGACCCTGCCAGCACCGAGGCTTCATCCGTGAGGATATCGCCGAACATATTTTCCGTCACCACCACATCCATCGAGGCGGGACTGGCGATCAGCTTCATGGCAGTGCTGTCCACCAGGGCGTGCTCCAACTGGATGTCAGGATGGTCCTTCGCCATCTGCGTCGCGAGCTGGCGCCATAAACGGGACGACTCCAGCACGTTCGCCTTATCCACCGAAGTGACTTTCTTCTTGCGCCCGCGTGCCAGACGGAAAGCAAGCTCAAGAATACGGCGGATCTCGAAATCATAATACTCGAGCGTATCGACGGCACGCTCACAACCGTCCTGGATCTCGCGCATTTTCGGCTGACCAAAATACAGGCCGCCGGTCAGCTCACGCAGCACCAGGATGTCGACGCCGCGGAGTCGCTCCGGCTTGAGCGGCGAGGCATCCAGCAGCGCCGGGTGCACCTTGACCGGGCGCAGATTTGCAAAAACGCCCAGTCCTTTGCGGAGCCTGAGCAAGCCGCGTTCCGGGCGATCTTTGGCGTTCGGGTCATCCCACTTGGGTCCGCCCACCGCGCCGAAGAGGACCGCATCCGCGGACTGGCAATCGGCAAGGGTCTCGTCAGTAAGCGACGTGCCATAAGCGTCGATCGAGCAGCCACCCATCAATCGTTCCTTGTACGCGAAGGAGTGGTGATATTTGTGGGCAATCACATCCAGCACGCGCACCGCTTCTAAGACCACTTCCGGTCCGATACCGTCGCCGGGTAAAAGGACTATTTTGAATTCCAAGCATAACTCCCGTTATCACCATTGACGATAGCGATGGCACATCGTCAATGGTCTGTTGTCCATCGTCCAATCAATGCGCCACCATAAGCCCATATTCTACCGAATCTGCCAGGGCGCGCCAGCTTGCTTCGATAATGTTTGTGCTCGCGCCAACCGTGCTCCAACGGCTGGTGCTGTTACGCGTATCGATGAGCACACGCGTGATCGCTTCCGTCCCATGATCGGAATCCAGAATGCGGACCTTGTAATCCGAGAGATGGAAGCTGGCAAGCTGCGGGTAGTATCCGAGCAACGCCTTGCGCAGGGCATTATCGAGCGCGTTGACGGGCCCATTTCCTTCAGCCGCGGTATGCAGCAGCTCACCCTGCACGCGCACCTTGACCATTGCTTCCGCGAAGATGCCGCGTCCCTGGCGGTGCTCGACGTTCACAAAGAAATCCACCAGCTCGAATGGCGGCTTGTATCCGTATTCCTGGCGCTTCAACATCATTGCCACGGAGGCTTCGGCAGCCTCAAACGAAAAGCCACGCGCCTCCAGTTCTTTGATGTCGTTCAGGACCGGTAAGACCTCTGCGCCTTCCACCTCCACACCATGTTCTTCCGCCTTGCTCAACAGGTTACCGCGCCCGGAAAGATCCGAGACCACAACGCGCATCTTGTTGCCCACCAGCTCCGGCTCCACGTGCTGGTAGGACTTTGCACTGCGCCGCATCGCCGCCACATGGACTCCGCCCTTGTGTGCAAAGGCCGATTTGCCAACAAAGGGTAGATGCTCGTCGGGCGTGATATTCGCCACTTCTGCCACGAAATGCGAGAGCTCATACAGGCAGTTGATCTTTCCTTCCGGCAGACACGCATAACCCATCTTCAGCTCGAGGTCCGCCATGATGGAGATGAGATTTGCGTTCCCGCAGCGCTCTCCGACGCCATTGATCGTCCCCTGTACCTGGATCGCGCCTTCCCGGACTGCCATCAGCGAATTGACGACCGCGCACTCCGAGTCGTTATGCGTGTGGATGCCGAAGGGATATGCGAGAACCGGCTTCAGCTCGCCGATGATCTGCTGCAATTCCCAGGGCAGGGTGCCACCGTTCGTATCGCACAGGACAACGGTTTCGGCGCCGCCCCGGATCGCCGCCCTTAATGTCTCCAGCGCGTACGCTGAATCGGCCTTGTAACCATCGAAGAAGTGCTCCGCATCGTAGATGACGCGCTTCCCGTTGGCTCGCAGATAGGCAACGGATTGCTCTATGATCCGCAGGTTATCCTCGAGGCTGGTGAGCAGGACTTCTTTGACATGGAGCGTCCACGTCTTCCCGAAGATCGTGCAGACCGGTGTGCGGGAATCGAGGAGCGCCCTGATATTGGCATCATCCTCGGGTCCACCCTTGACACGGCAAGTAGAGCCGAACGCAGCGATCAGGGAATTCTTCCAGGGAAGGTCGCGGGCACGCTCGAAGAACTCCACATCTTTGGGGTTCGACCCGGGCCAGCCACCTTCGATGAAGGCAACGCCCAGATCATCGAGCTTCTGTGCAATGCGGATTTTGTCATTGCTGGAAAGAGTGAAGCCTTCGGATTGGGTGCCGTCCCGGAGGGTGGTATCGTAAATTTGGATTTGGGGCATAGTTTTTCTATCCTGTGCATGGAAGATGGACCATGGCTCGTTGTCTATTGTCGCTGCTCGAACGCCGCGATCTCTTTCTCGAAGTTCATGATATATCCAAGCTCGTCCACGCCGTTAAGCAAACAAGCCTTGTTGAACTCATCGATGGGGAATGTGGCAGAGCCGCCCGGGAACGTGAGCGTTTGCGATGCGAGATCGATCGTGAGTTCCACGCCGGGCACTTCCTCGACCAGCTCGAAAAGGGTCTGATGAATTTGGTCTGTGACGATGACCGGGAGCAAGCCATTCTTGAGGGAGTTGTTGCGGAAGATATCGGCAAAGGAGGTGCAGATCACGGCCCGGAAACCGTATGCGGTCAGCGCCCAGGGAGCGTGCTCGCGGCTGGAGCCGCAGCCAAAATTGTCACCTGCCAGCAGGATACGGGCGCCCCGGTATTCCGGCTTGTTGATGACGAAATCCATCTTGGGCGAGCCATCGTCATGGAATCGCCAGTGAAAAAAGAGCATGTCCGCCAGGCCCTCTTTGTCGGTGATCTTCAAGAACTGCGCCGGGATGATCTGATCCGTGTCCACATCGTTGATCGGAAGCGGGACGACACGGGAGGTAAGCGTTGTAAATTGAGCCATGAGTTTATATCCTTGGTTTCCTTCCAGCGAAGACCGCCAATTCATAAATCCGGAAGTAACAATCCACTTGTTCAAATCCAATGTCACGCAGCCACTGGCACTGCAGATCCACAGGCGCAAGGATGTTGGCAGCCTTATCGGGCCGGTTCCTGTACTCATCTGCGATCTGTGCGAGGGTACGCGTTCCGCCATTCTGCTGCTCGATGGCATAACGTGTCGAGATATAGTGATGCTCGAACAGGTCGATCGAGAGCTGTGCGCTGGATGAGACATGCTCGATATTCACAAACCAGCCACCTGGACGTAACAGGGCGAAGATCTCCTCATAAACAGCTCGTTTGCGGGCGTCCGGCTGGTGATGGATGGAATATCCGGAAACGACCGTATCGAAAGGTGCGTGCGCCTGAACCGACTCGACCCAGTCAGGATCGCCATAGTCCAGATTGGCAAATGTCAGCTGGTCAGCAAAGTCTGCGAGCTGCGTGCGCGCCTGGTCGAGCATGGCCTCCGAGAAGTCCACAAGCACTCCTCCAGCCGACGGATACTCAGCCAGGATCGCCGTGCCCAGAATGCCATCGCCACAGCCCAGATCGAGAAAAGACTCAACCGGCTTATCTGTCGACTTGAGAATCGACATCATCACCCCGATCTGCTCCTGGGCAAGCGGGATCGCGGCGCGGTAAGAGAGGAAGCGATGGACAATCGCAGGCAGCTTCCAGATTTCGTCGCTCGTCATCGTCAGCTGAAGAGCGTTCGAACGTCCGTGACTTTGCCAGTCAGGGCGGTTGCCGCGGCGGTCAGAGGCGAGGCGAGGAAGGTGCGTCCGCCTTTGCCCTGGCGCCCCTCAAAGTTGCGATTGCTGGTGGAAACAGCGTACTGGCCCGGCTGGAGCTGATCGCCGTTCATCGCAATGCACAAGCTGCAGCCCGCTTCGCGCCACTCAGCTCCCGACTCCTTGAAGATGCGATCCAGGCCTTCTTGCTCCGCCTGTTTCTTCACGTCCTGCGAGCCGGGGACTACCATCACCCGCGTCCCATCCGCCACCTTGCGACCTCTAAGCAGGGATGCCGCCAGACGAAGATCGGAGATGCGTGAGTTCGTACAGGAACCGATGAAGACCACGTCCACCTTTTGCCCGAGCAGGGATTGCCCCGGCTGCAGGCCCATATAGCTCATCGCTTTTTCGAACGCAGCCCGCTGGGATGATTCTTTGAATGCCTCAGGCGCAGGAATCCGGTCGGTGATCTTCATGCCCATCCCGGGATTCGTACCGTACGTGATCATGGGCTCGAGCTCCGAGGCGTCGAGCGTGATGGATTTGTCGTAGGTAGCGCCTTCATCGGTCGGAAGGGACTTCCATTTCGCGATGGCTTTGTCCCATTCCTCGCCGCGGGGTGCAAACTCACGCCCGTGCAGATATTCAAAGGTCACATCGTCCGGGGCGATCATGCCGGCCCGCGCGCCGCCCTCGATGGACATGTTGCAGATCGTCATGCGCTGCTCCATACCGAGTCCATGGATGGCTTCGCCCGCATACTCGAAGACATGCCCGGTCCCGCCGCCGACACCGATCCTGGCGATCAGCGCCAGGATAATATCCTTGGCTGATACACCTCGCGGCAATGTCCCATTCACCCGCACTTCGTAGGTCTTCGGCTTCTTCTGCAGTAGACATTGCGTCGCCAGGACGTGCTCCACCTCCGAGGTGCCAATACCAAACGCCAGGGCGCCAAAGGCTCCGTGGGTGGCGGTATGGCTATCGCCGCAGACGATGGTCATGCCCGGCTGGGTGC
>DAITPI010000163.1:0-6641 GCA_036833655.1 Anaerolineales bacterium
AGGAAGTGTATGGTTACATCAAAGATGAGACGCCGCCAGGCAGTGTAATTGTGTTCTTTAAGCCGCGCGTTATGGTCATGATGACCGGGCATCCTACCATCATGAGCACGGAGTGTGAGCGCATGCACAAGGGTGACTATATCGTTTTGAGCCGAAAGGTGGGAGAAAACCAGCAAATTACCCCCGAGAAGATCGGCGCCTGTGGCTTGCCACTCGGCGAAGTCCTCAAGAACAGTAGATTTATTGTGTACCGGATGGAGAAGTAAGCCGCGGGGTTCACCAGCAGGCTGCAGCCCCCGCGCAAGAATATCCACAGAAATAATAAGCGCCCGTCTCTGGATGGGCGCCTTCTGATCGAACGCAAATTTCTGATCTATCCCAGGTGCATCGGCATGATCACATGCAGGAACTGGTCATCCCCAACGGGGCGGACGACACCCGGCGCGTTCGGCGCGGACGTTTCCAGTGCCACGTTCGGGGTGCGGATCACCTCCAGAGCCTCGCGCAGGAACTTGACGTTGAAGGCGATCAGCAGACCGCTGCCGTCCACCGTTGCTTCCACGATCGTTTCGTTCTTGCCGGTCTCCTCCGATGTGGCGGAGATCTCGACCTCACTGGGCTGCATCTCGCTCTGGGCGCTCTTGATATTCAGGCGCGCCACGTTCGAGCCCTCACGTGCAAAGATTTCCGCCTGTTTGCAGGCTTTGAGCAAAGAAGACGTCGAGACCAGCGTGCGGGATTTGTAGGAGCGTGGGATGATCTGCTGGAAATCCGGGAACGTTCCATCGATCAGCTGGGAGACCACCTCTACATCCCCCACACGGAAGACCACCTGACCACGTCCCTTGGGCAGGACCATATAGATCGGTGCCTCCCCATCGGTTGCCACGCGCGCCAGCTCCTTCAATGCCTGGGCCGGGACGATCGCGGAGACGGGAGTCGACGAGGGCGTGGAAAGGACCGCTTTTCGGACGGAGAGCCGAAACCCGTCGGCAGCTGCCATGGTCAGCTTGTCCTTATCCACCTGTACGAGCACACCCATCAGCACCGGGCGCGCTTCATCGGACGAGGCGGCAAATGCCACCTGGTGGATCATCTCGCGAAAATCACCCACATTGATCTGCACGGCGCCTTCAAAATCGGGCACGGGCATGGGCGGGAATTCCTGGGCGTCGATGCACTTGATGTCATTGGTCGACGTGCCGCCGCGCACGTTCAAGGTCTGGGTGGCAGAGTCCAATTTCAGCAGCACCTGGTCGCTCGGCAGCGCGCTCACCAGGTCGGAAAACGTCCGGGCCGGCACCGTCGTGGAGCCTTCCTCTTCGATGCGCGCCGGGATCCAGCAGGTAATGCCCATTTCCAGGTTTGTCGCAGAAAGGCGCAGACGCCCCTCATCCGAAGCGATCAAAATATTCGCGAGCACCGGCAATGTGCTGCGCGGCGAAACCGCCTTTGACACGGTACCAAGACCACGAGCCAGGTTTTCCTGAAGGACAGTTACTTTCATGTCACGTCTCCTCGACAATGCAAATGGGTGTCTACAATTTTACATCATAAATTCCCACGCACCACGAGCGATATACCCAGAGTAAGCAACAGAAACAGTAGCTCCAGCATGAATAACGCAGCGAAGACATAGATCAGGATCGTCCATGGGGAGCGGCCCACTTTTTGCCGGCGGATTTCCTGACCCTCCGCCAGCTGCTGCACCGATTGCGCTGCCTGCACTGCATCCTCGGTCCATACGAGGCCCTGCGCTTCATCCTCCACGACGATCTTGTTCCCGCTAAAGGACCGGATCCATTCCGGCGCGTTCACCGCCAGACTCCCGTTCACGAGGATCGCGTCATACGTCCCTTCAGGCCGGGCGTCCGGGTTTGCAGCGGTTACCCTGACCTTCGAGCCAAGCTTCATCAAAGCCGCTTGCAAGGACTCAACGAACCCCTTGCCCGAATCGACAACCAGCACGGAATAGCCGCTTTGCTTTTCCGCCAGCGCGTCTGCGGTGGCGGCTCCATCCTGGCGCAGCACACTCAGGTGATAGATCAACAGCACGCTGAACAAAAATAGCAGCTGGATGAGATTCAGGATCGTATTGACAAAATCACTGCCGGGATCGCCTGTCAACATGGCCCGGATCAGCTGATACACCAACCCGACCGCCGTTGCCATCCCGCCAATGACCGAAGCAAACAACACCAGATACAGGTATGCCTTACGCAAGACGGAGCGCCGCGCGTGATCGCCCATCTCTCCCGGTGCCAGGGCTTCGCCTTGCATCGGTCGCCACGTAGCCAACCAGAGGGGCAGGCCCACAATCAGAGAAGAGATCGACGTGGCGAGCGAGCCGCGGGTGGAGTCGCTCATCAAAATACCTCTACCGGTGGCCATGTCGATCACAAAGGCAAACAGGGTTGCGACCCCGATGAATGCCACGACCAACCCAATCAAAGCAAGGATGTAGTTGTATAGACGTCTTAACGAAGACTGGCGGACAGCGTCGCCCGCCGCCTGGATGTGGCGGTCCAGCCAGTAGCCATAGTATGCCCACACGATCCCCAAGGGCACGCCAATGGAAACCGGTCCACCGATCCGCTCGACAAACTCACGCCACGTCCAATCCGCGCCAAGGAGCCAGGTGACGACCGCATTCACCACGATAGCGGCGGTGGTAATGACGGTGATGACGCCGCCAAGCGCAAGCAGATACAGGATCCCCAACCGCAGGTTCGAGTGCATCTCGGCCGGGTCAGCCAGTGAGTCCTGGATCAGGCGCCAGGAATACACCCAGACGGGCGTGCCCACAACCAGCAGCGCAGCCCCATTGACCACGACCTCCCGGCCCAGCTCGCCAAGCACATTCCCGGGAATGTAGAACAGGAAGCGCAGGATCTGCTGGGCGCCGAAGACGGTCATCAATAAGCCGTAAAGCATCCAGATGTAGCGATACAGGCGGCGGACATCCGCGAAATTCTCCCGGTCTGCAACGATTGCCCATTCACCGCGCAAGATGTTCCAGAAGTACCCCGCCACGATGGCGTTCATCAGGATGGCGATCAAATTGTCGGCGAGGGTCTGTTCGCGAAAGATACTGAAGGCGCGTCCCACGCCCAGCCCGGCGCCCTGGACCAGTGCCCGGTCGATGAACGACAACAGGTTCTGTACCACGGGAATCAGTGTCGCCAGGAGGATGGCATAGAGAAAGACCGCGCGCAGCGTGGCGGTCCTTTCTTCCTCCTCCCGTGCCGAGGCGCGCTGCGCCCACAGCCAGTGGACCAGGAAGATCGGCACACCGACGAGGATCAACGCCAGGGCCTGGGCGAGCGCTTCCGCGCCGCCTGAGATGGTTTCGTCCACGACCGAGCGCAGCAAACCGACCAGCCCCCACAGCACAACTTCTATGCTAATGAATGCAATGAGATAAAAATACAAGCGGCGAATGGATTTCATAAGGTTAGTCTCCCGTCATTGCGCATACTGCGCGCGGAGCGGAGCAAGCCGCCAGGCGAACGCAGTCGAAGCGTGGATGGCATTCACTCTTATCATTCGGAGATTGCTCTGCGCTTCGCTCTTGCAGTGACGTGTTATGTCACTTTGGCAAATCCTGGTACCAGCTGTAGTCCCAGTAGTAATAGCCCGGCATCGAGGACAGCTTCCAGGCGCCATTTTGTTTGACAAGGATCGCGCGCTGCACGTCGCGATAGCCGGTGGAGAAGGGGTCGCTGGGATTGTAGATCAGGGCAACCTCCACAGAAGCGGTATCGTTGTTCACGTCTGACTGACCGATATCCACTGCAGAATTGTTCGGGTTGACCATTCCCTTAATGAACGCATCCCGGAACTCCTCATAGGTGGGCTTGTGCTCCAGGTCCGCCAGATAACCGTACGCCTTTTGATAATCGCCGTTCAGGACAGCCAGCACATAATTATGGACTACGCCTTCCGGCACATCCTCCGACATGTAGGTCTGTGTATCTCTGCGGATAAAAAAGACTGCCAGGGCAACGACCACCAACACTGCAATACCGACCAAGATGCCGGTGAGAAAACGGTCCTGTTTCATAATGCCTCCATGATTTGCGCGTTTTCATTGTATAGGGTTTGTGGGCAAAAGGCAAGCAAATGCCGATTCGCCCGTTTTTCGCCAATTCCTTGAGACAGAAACGCTCCCCGGCCGGCGAATGTTCCTGCAAAATCACTTACGGTATACTTAGCTCACTCTATTCAAGGAGAAGCAAATGACCGTTTCCGCGCCTCGCTGGGACCTCTCCAATGTTTATCCTTCGCTCGAATCGAAGGAGTTCCGGGCTGCCGTCCAGGAGTACAAGAGGCAGGTCGCCGCACTGGAAAGGTTTTTCGACATCAAGCTGGGGAAAACCAGCGCCCGGACAAGCGCCAAAGAGCTTGCCCCACTGGTGGGAAAAGCCCTGGACCAGATCAACCGGATCTACACCCTCTCCACGACGATTTTCAACTACATCAATTCATTCGTCTCGACGGACTCGCACGACAGGCTGGCGATGAAAACGATGTCCGAGTTCGAGCAGGCAAGCCTGCCGATGAGCCGGATCATGACTCGCTTCTCCGCCTGGCTTGGCAAGCTCGCGCCAAAGCTCGATACGATCATCAAAAATGACAAGACGGCTGCGGCGCACGCTTTCCTGCTGCGTGAGACCGCCGAACAAAGCCAGTACCTGATGAGCGAAGCCGAGGAGGCGCTGGCTGCGGAGCTCGCCCTGAGCGGAGGCAACGCCT
Organism: Anaerolineales bacterium; assembly: GCA_036833655.1. Classification (GTDB taxonomy): domain Bacteria; phylum Chloroflexota; class Anaerolineae; order Anaerolineales; family Villigracilaceae; genus Defluviilinea. Next base: position 4,756 of record DAITPI010000163.1, read on the forward strand.
TCGAGAAACTCCAGGGCACGGTCACCTCGCAGCTGCCCGTGGATTTCGAGCTGGACGGCAAGGTCCAGAAACTGCCCATGCCCGCTTTGATCAACCTGCGCTCGCATCCCGACGAGGCGGTCCGTCGACGCGCATTCGAGGCGGAGAATCAAGCCTGGGAATCGGTCCAGGAGATCCTGGCGGCGTGCCTGAACGGGGTCAAAGGCCAGACGAATACCCTGTACAGGAAGCGCGGACGCCAGGACGCCCTCCATTCGGCCATCGATGCGGCGCGCATCGACCGTAAGACGCTCGATGCGATGTTAGCCAGCATGCGCGCGTCTTTTCCTATGTTCCGCAGATATTTCCAATCCAAGGCGAAGAAACTGGGGAAGGAAAAGCTTGCCTGGTGGGATGTCTACGCGCCCATGGGCAAAACAGATAAAGTGTACTCTTTCGAAGAAGCGCGCGACTTTATCCTGGAAAACTTCGAGAAATTCTCGCCCGATCTGGCATTCTCGGCAAAACGGGCATTCGACAACCACTGGATCGACGCCGAGCAGCGTGACGGTAAGCGCGGCGGGGCATTCTGCATGACCCTGCCGCTGGTGAAAGAGAGCCGGATCCTCTCGAATTTTGACGGCTCCTTCGACCAGATCAGCACGCTGGCGCATGAGCTGGGGCATGCCTTTCATAATTATTGCATCTTCAAAGCCGGCAAGACCGAGCTGCAACGGCATTATCCGATGACCCTGGCGGAGACTGCCTCGATCATGTGCGAGACGATCGTGACCGAGGCTGTGCTGGCACAGGCAACCGATCCTCAGGAGCAACTGGCGCTGCTCGAGGCGCAGCTTAACAACGCCTCGCAGGTCATCGTGGATATTTACTCCCGCTTCCTCTTCGAGAAGGAAGCCCTGGAGCGCCGTGAGAAATCGGAGCTTTCCGCCGAGGATTTCAACGACATCATGGAGCGCGCCCAGCGAGCAACTTATGGCGATGGACTGGACGAGCGGTACCTGCAGAAGTTCATGTGGACGTGGAAGCCCCATTATTACTCCCCGGATTTCCCGTTCTACAACTTCCCGTATGCGTTCGGTCTGCTCTTTGCGACGGGTCTGTATGCCATCTACCAGAAGCGCGGCGCCGACTTTGTGCCCGATTACATGAACCTGCTCGCCTCCACCGGCGAAGATAACGCCGCAAAACTTGCCAAACGCTTCGGCATCGACATCACAAAACGCAAGTTCTGGGATGACAGCCTCGCGATCATTGGCAGGCGGGTCGATCGCTACGCGGCGCTCTAAGTCTGCCGCTTTGCTGGCTGAGATTAACGATAGTTATGTCCAGAAAACTTTCGATTCTTCTGCTGCTCCTGCCGCTTGTGTTGTCCGCCTGCAGCACGCCTGCCACCCAGATTGAGCCGCCGACTCAGCCAACGTCGGCAGCGACACGGGCCATTAGCCAGGCAAGCCCACAATCACCGGCGAAGCTTCCTGCTACGGAAGCGGAGGTCCCGCGCGTCTCGCTGGAGGATGCCAGGGCTGCCATCGAGAGCGGTGATGCCATCGTCGTCGATGTCCGCAGCGACGCGGCATATGCTGTGAGTCACATCCCCGGCGCGATCAATATCCCGCTCGGCGAGATCGAGTCCAATCCGACGGGCTTGAACCTCGACAAAGATCGGTGGATCATCACCTACTGTACCTGACTGAACGAGCATACGAGCGCCCGTGCGGCGTTCATCCTTCTGCAAAATGGGTTTACCCGTGTCACCCCCATCCTGGGCGGCTTCACCGATTGGATCGGTGCAGGCTATCCTGTGGAGCCGTAACGTATGAAGATACTCTCGATCGATCACGTTCAGATCGCCATGCCTGCCGGCGAAGAGCCGAAAGCGCGTGCTT
>DAITPI010000163.1:6741-8925 GCA_036833655.1 Anaerolineales bacterium
ATCGATCACGTTCAGATCGCCATGCCTGCCGGCGAAGAGCCGAAAGCGCGTGCTTTTTATGGAGAAGTGCTGGGATTTACCGAGATCCCCAAACCACCCGACCTAGCGAAGCGCGGCGGGGCCTGGTTCCATTCCGAAAGCGTCCAGCTACACCTGGGCATCGAATCGGACTTCCGCCCGGCGCGCAAAGCCCATCCGGCGTTCCTTGTGGATGACCTCGATGCCTTGATTTCAAGAGTTGAGCATGCCGGCTATGACACAGATAGATCTCAGCCTCCTCTGGACGGATACAAACGCGCGCACGTCTTCGATCCCTTTGGGAACCGGATCGAGCTGATGGAGAAACTGAGTTGACAGAAGAACCTCGCGTCACACCCTGGGCGGACGCCGCTGCCCCGACCCAGTCCACGCTCTGGCGGCGTATGACCGACGAAGGGCTCGATCCCTATTCGTGGTCGAACGGCCCATTCGATATTTACTCAGCGCATTCCCATTCCTACAATAAGGTCATCTATGTCGTACAGGGCAGGATTACGTTCGGATTACCACAACACGGCAAGCAACTCACGCTCAAAGCCGGCGACCGGCTGGACCTGCCCGCCGGCATCGTCCACGACGCGCATGTCGGCGCGCAGGGCGTGGTCTGCCTGGAAGCACATAAAGATTGAAACAAGCGGGAACAGTATCGCAAAGAAAAGACGCGCTTGTGACAGCGCGTCTTTGTTTTCTCACAGATCACGAAATAACTTGGAGAGCCCCGAAAACAGGGGTGGGGCGTACGCCCCACCCCTGTTTTCGGGAATATTCTCAATTGTTGTCTTGTGGTGCTCCGCGAAAGCGTGACCTGCTTTACCAGGTGGCGTTTAGCCAACCGCGCAGTTCCATCGCTTTGACAACGCGCGAGATCGCGACCATGTACGCCGCATCGCGCATATACACGCCTTCCTTCTCACCGGTCTCCAGGACCGCATGGAAGGCATCGGTCATCTTGGTATCGAGCTTTTCCAGGACTTCGTTCTTCGTCCAGTAGAAGTTCATATCGTTCTGGACCTGCTCAAAGTAGGAGGTGGTCACACCGCCGGCGTTGCAGAGGAAATCGGGGATATTGAAGATCTTGTTGGCTTTGAAGAACTCATCGGCCTCGGGGGTACAGGGACCGTTCGCGCCTTCCGCCACGATCTTCACGCGGCCAGACATCTTCTTGATCGTGTCGCTGTTGACATGGCCCTCGATCGCGGCGGGGATCAGCACATCGGCTTCCTTGGTGATCCAGGCATCGCCGTCCTCAATCACGTAGCCAGCCTCTTCGGCAGCCTTTTTGTCGACCGTGCCATACTGGTCCACAATGGTAAGCAGGAAGCGCGGGTCGACGCCCTCTTTGTGGCTATAGGTAAAAGATTTCTTCTCGTGGCGATCCCAGCAGGAGACGCAAGCGACTTTGCCGCCCAGCATTTCCACGAAACCGATCGCGGCATATTGCGCAACATTGCCGAAGCCTTCAATAGCAGCCCAGGCACTCCTGGGATCCATCTTCAGGTGTTTCATCGCTTCACGGACGGTGTAAATGACGCCGTAGCCGGTGGCCTCTGTGCGGCCCTGTGAACCGCCGCTGCCCAGGGGCTTGCCGGTGAACACGCCAGGCGTATACTGACCGACCAGGCGGGAGTACTCGTCCATCATCCAGCCCATCATCTGGGGAGTAGTGCCAACATCCGGCGCCGGGACGTCGTTGCGCGGACCGATATTCTTCCACATCGCATCCACCCAACCGCGGCAGATCTGCTCCTTCTCCGTGGAGGAGAGGGCCGATGGATCGCAGATCACGCCACCCTTGCCGCCACCCAGAGGGATATCGGCGACCGCGCATTTCCAGGTCATCCACGTGGCGAGCGCACGGACCGTATCGAATGTCTCAGCCGGGTGGAAGCGGATGCCGCCTTTGTTGGGGCCGCGCGCGTCGTTGTGCTGGACCCGGTAGCCGGTGAATACCCGCATAGACCCATCATCCATGTGCACCGGGATGGTGAACTTGAACTCACGCGCAGGCCAGCGAAGCAGCTCGGATACCTGCGGGTCGAGGTTGAGCTGTTTGGCAACGCCGTCAAACTGGCGCTGCGCCATTTGAAAAGCATTGATCTGTTCGGTCATAATTTACTCCTGTTGGTTTATATTTTAAATTTCAGC
>DAITPI010000164.1:0-8920 GCA_036833655.1 Anaerolineales bacterium
GCTTTCCCCGCTCGAGCATAACTGGAGCCGGCCCGCGGTGCAGTGGGATTCGATTGTGGATGGCATCCGCAAGCACGGCATCCGCAACGCCGCCCAGACTACGGTCGCGCCCACAGGCACGATCGCCACGGTCGCCGGCTGTGAAGGCTATGGCTGCGAGCCCGTCTTTGCGCTGGCGTACATTCGCCACGTTAACGACAACGGCAAGGACTTGCGGCTCACCTACGCCAGCCCGCGCTTCGACGAGGCGCTCAAGAAGCTGGGACTGGGCGAGGAAAAGCGCCAGGAGATCGTCGAACAGGTGATGCGCCAGGGCACGTGCCAGCAGGTCAAGGACATCCCCCAGGCAGTGCGCGACACGTTCGTGGTCTCGGCCGATATCACTGCAGAAGAGCACGTGCGAATGCAGGCGGCGCTACAGGCATTCGTGGATAACTCGCTCTCGAAGACGGTCAACTTCCCCGAGACCGCCACGGAAGAAGATGTTGCCAAAGCCTACATGCTGGCATGGGAGCTTGGCTGCAAAGGGATCACCGTCTACGTGACCGGCTCGCGCGAGAAAGTCGTCCTGGAGACCAACGCGACCGCAGAGAAGAAGGACCCCTCGTCTGCGGCTACGCCTCCGCTCAGCGCGAGACCAGAGATGTCTCCCACATTCTCCGCAGACCCGAAGAAGCCGCGGCCGCGTGCCCTGCATGGCAAAACATTCCGTGTAGAGACCCCGGTCGGCAAGGCGTTCGTGACAATCAACGAGAACGGCGGCGACCAGCCGTTCGAGGCATTCATCAACACCGCGAAAGCCGGGTCGGAGACTGCGGCGGTCTCCGAAGCGATCGGGCGCCTGATCTCCTACATCCTGCGCATGTCCTCGGCGACCAGGCAAACGGACCGGCTGCGCGAGATCGTCCGGCAGCTGATGGGTATCGGCGGCGGCCGTTCCCTTGGCATGGGCCCCAACCGGGTCCGCTCGCTGCCAGATGGCATCGGCCAGGTGCTCGACATGTACCTGCGGGAAAAAGCTGGCGCCAGGGCAGCGAAAGAGGAGAAATCCAACGGTAATGGCAGTGTCGGTCACAAGATCGAGGAGGAGATGGAGTCTCAGCTGCAAGATGTCCAGCCGGCAAGTGACACAGCCCAGTGGGTGAAGATCGGCGATCTGTGCCCCGAGTGCGGCGAGGCGGCGGTGGTGAATGAGGAGGGCTGCAGAAAGTGCTATGCGTGCGGGTTTAGCGAGTGTTAGGATGTTGATTAAGGTCTGAAAAGCGGAGTGGGCGAGCGCCAAGCGCTCGCCCACTCCTTTTCTCACTCTATCGAGGAGATTGCTTCGGGCTACGCCCTCGCAATGACATTGATCGTCGGCGTCACCCAATCCACGCGACAATTGCGTCAGCCCCCAGTCAGCATGCCTGCAAGGAACAGCAAGGCGAAAAACAAGATGTGAACGTTGCTCGGGAGTCTCTTCAGGGTTTCCAGAATTCTTGCCGTCTCGGGATCAACGTCGATCTCCTGCTCCCCGTAAAGGCAGTGCCTGGCTATCTCCGCAATCTGCCTGCTGAAATACGCCGTGCCCCCGTGCACTGTGCGGATCGCCGGGATCAGCTCCCTGCTGAAGTCCTCTTTCAGGACATAACCCCGTGCCCCCGCTTCCAGTGAGCGCCGGATATGCCCTGGCGTATGATACGTCGAGACCATCAGCACCCGGGTCTCCGGGCACCTGGAGGAGAGCTGCCTGGTTGCCTCGATACCATCCATCGTGGGCATGGAAATATCCATGATGGCTACATGTGGGCAATGCGTGATCGCTTCCTGCACTGCTTCCTTGCCATCCGCTGCCATCGCGATCACCTGCATGTCGCCTGCCTTGTGCAGCATCTGACGCAGCAAAATGCGGATGATGGCAAAATCGTCTGCCAGAAGAACTCGGATCATTTATCAATTCAGTTGTTACTGCAGCGGGGAGCGGTGGAAGAACCGTGAACTGGATTGCTTGCCCTTTCCTTTTGAAGATGATGCGAATCTAAAAACGTTCGCTGTTTATCCTCGATGATTCTTCGCTTTCCATTATAACCACAAATGTCAGACATGTTCCTAAGAGTTGGAGCAGAATCCCGATCCGCCTGCAGGCTCAGGCTGACCAGACCACAGTAACCCCCAATGGTAGAATGATTGCCATGAGAAAAATTATCGTTTTGACATTTGTGACCCTCGATGGCGTGATGCAGGCGCCCGGCGGACCCGACGAGGATACCAGCAGTGGCTTTCCCTACGGCGGCTGGACTGTGCCCTACTTCGACGAATTCCTTGGGCAGGTCATGACCGAGCAGATGGCTCAGCCGTTTGATCTGTTGCTTGGTAGAAAAACCTTCGAGATCTTTGCCTCCTACTGGCCGCATCATGAGGAAGAGGGCGCCGGCATCAACCGGGCGACCAAGTATGTGGTTTCGAATACGCTGCGATCGCACGAGTGGAAAGAGACAGTCTTCCTGAGCGGGAACGTTGTCGACGAGATCAGGAAGCTCAAAGAACAGGACGGTCCGGACCTGCAGGTCCATGGCAGCGGAGAGCTCATTCAGACGTTACTGGAACAGGACCTGGTCGATGAGCTCTGGCTTAAGATCTTCCCCGTGACCCTGGGAACCGGAAAACGCTTATTTGCAAGTGGCACGATCCCGGCTTCCTTTGCCCTCGTGGATTCGAAGAGTTCTCCCAGTGGCGTAATGATCGCGACGCTCAAACGGGCAGGGGACGTAAAGACCGGTTCGTTCTAAGTGGGACTCGTCCGGCTATAAAAAGTCCTTCCCGACCTGTGGACTGAAATATCTCTCTCCCGCGTGCAGGCTGCGGATCGCGGCGACGAGCTCATTGCCCGCAGCGTCCTTGAGCACATATCCAAATGCCCCCGCCTCCAGGGCGCGTTGTACATACTCGCCAGTATGATACATAGAAAGAGCGACGATACGCGTATGCGGGCAGAGGGCGACGATCTGCCGCGTTGCCTCAATTCCATCCATCACGGGCATGGAAACATCCATCACCACCACATTCGGACAATGCCTGGCCGCCTGCGCCACCGCTTCCTGGCCGTTGGATGCCAGCGCAATGATCTGGATATCTCCCGCCGCCTCGAGGATGTAGCGCAAGCCATCGCGGACCATCCGGTGGTCGTCCGCTAGAAGAACAGTGATCATCAGACCCCCTCGTGGGAATTTGTCGATGGATCGCGCGCTGGCAGCGGGATCATGACCTCGATCCTTGTGCCTGCTCCCGGCGTCGAGCGGACGTGCAGCGATCCCTCCAGCGCCTCCGCACGTTCTTGCATGATCTTCAAGCCGTGGCTGCGGGGACGCCTGACCTTTTCCAGGGAGGGAATGCCGATGCCATTATCCTCGATGGCCAGGAACACCTGCTTCTCGTCCAACTGCAGCGCCAGCATGACCCGGGTCGCCTGGGCGTGGCGGGCAATATTGGTCAATGCTTCCTGGCTGATCCGCAGGAGGGTGATCTCGAGGCTGCTGTCGAGGCGGGGGAGCGGCGGCATTCGTCGTTCGAAATGGACCGGAATGCCATACCGGGCCTGAAACTCGCGTACATAGGTCTGCAACGCGGGTTCCAACCCATAATCGTCCAGGACCGTGGGCCGCAGATTCGACATGACATCCCGCACCAGGGTAATGACCTCCGCCACGAGCTGGATCGAATCCTCAAGTCGCGTACCGAGCCGCTCCGTGTAGCCCGTAGCGATCTCCCCCTGAATGATGGTCAAATTCAATTTCAATGCCATCAGGCTCTGTCCCACCCGGTCATGGAGCTCGCGCGCCAGGGACCGCCGTTCCTCCTCCTGGACCTGGACCAGACGCTGCGAAAGGATCTGTAATCGCTGGCGGCTTTCCTGCAATGCCCGGTTCATCGCCTGGAGCTCCGCGGTGCGCACTTCCACCCGGCTTTCCAGCTCGAGATTGAGCTGGCGGAGCGACTCTTCCGCCTGCTTCCGGGCCGTGATATCCACTTCCACGCCCACCGCCGAGACCGGGTTCCCCCCGGCATCCATGACCGGCGCCACGCTGACGGTCGACCAGAGGACCGAGCCATCCTGCCGGATCAGGCGTCGCTCCATCTGGAAAGGGACTCCCTCCCGCAGCATCCTCGCCCACAGGCGCTTATTCTCGCTCACGTCATCCGGATGGGTAAGATCCCAGCAGGTCTTGCCTTCCAGCACCAGCTCTGATGACGTGTAACCGACCATGTTGCAAAAGGCGTCGTTGACAAACAGCAGTGTGCCGGCCGTATCTTTGCGCACGATGCCCGCGGTTGCCTGGCTGAGAATGGCGCGGAAACGCTCTTCCGAATCACGCAGGGCATCTTCGGAGCGGCTTCGCTCCAGCGCCTGGGCGCATTGCTGCGCGACCGCCAGCAGGAACTCCCGCTCTTCCTGATCGAAGTAGCGTGCTTCTTTAAAGCTGAACGCCAGTCCACCGATGACGCGATCGCCGACGATGAGGGGCAGTGCAGCAGTTGCCTCGTGATCCAGGCTGCCCGGCGCCGCCAATTGAGGGTATTGCTCAATAAACCCGGCCCGTGAGCCGAGCCAGATAGCTTGCTGGGTCGAGATGCAATCGGACAGCGGCGTGAGCGTCGAGAGCGGTACATCTTCCGCGAGAACAGCTGCCAATGGATAACCAAGCGTTGCCAGGGTCCGGATCTCGCCGTCATTCTTCGGCACCTCGACCAGGATACCTGCGTTCGCGCGCGTCGCCCGGGTTCCCTGCTCCAGGATCATCTCCGCGACCTGCTGCATGGTGGCGATCCCGGTCAGCGAGGCTGTGATTTTTTGCAGCCGGGCCATCCGGTCCGCCGTTCTTTCCGCTTTCGTTCGAGCGCGGACCAGTGCCTCCTCGGCGAGGTGGCGTTCGGTAATATCCAGCACCATGCCGACGACATACAGTGGGTTGCCACGGTCATCCCTGATCAGGCAGCGTGTGAGCTCCGCCCAGACGACCTGACCATCTTTGCGCACAAAGCGTTTTTCGATCTTGTAATAAGGGATCTCGCCCGCGATCAGCTGACCGTGGAGCTTGCCATCGATGTAGTAATCCTCCTCGTGCGTGACGTCTTTGATGCTGCGTTGAAGCAGCTCCTGCCGCTCGTAGCCCACCATCCGGCAGAACTCTTCGCTGGCGTCGATGTACATCCCCTCCGGGGACGTTTCCACGATGCCAAGCGAAAGATGCTGGCTGATGATATGCTGATGCTTCGCGTTCAGGCCCGACGGGGAAGAGGAAGGATGATGTTCGGTATTCGATTTTTCCACATCCGCTTGCGCTTGCGCCTTGCGATCCATGTCCATACACAAACCTCTAAGGAGATAAACGCTCAGATTCACGCGACAAGTGCTGCTGTGCGGTTCGCCGCGGCACGTATTATAACCCCGGATAGACACTTGTCAGACAAGCACTGAATTTTGCGAGGGGCGGGGCTCTCTCGATGCTAGCAGCACACGCCACGCTCGGGGACACCCCGCCCTCGTGATGCCACGTATGACAGCGGCTTGTATGCACTCAAAACTATATACACCCCGTTCACGCGTGCGCGAGGCGAAAAAGGAAAGCTGCTGGAACAGGCAGGCAAGAACCCGCCGGCTCAGGCGGGTTCTTGATATGGATCAATGGAGGATCTACGTGTTGGCGATTCCCCTGCATTCCACTATGCTCTCTCCGGTCGTATCGCCAGCCAGAGCTGGCGCCCCGACGGGAATTCTTCCCCTAACGCATCGGGTCCAGAGGTTCTTCACGGTCCGATGTACGTCTGCCGGCGGGACTCGAAGGCATCGAAGTACTCTGTGCCGCTCGTGCCGGCGTTGATGATGTAGGTCACACCGATGCGGACGCGCTCCACGCGAAGGGTATCGTTGTCGATCCCCGCCACGCTGCCCTGCGGGAGGCCGTCGATCCAGAAATTGGCGAAGCCGTCGTTGGCTCCTGCCGCACTGGCAGCCGACCATTCCACCTCGAACGAGTGCGGCGCATCCGAGATGGTGACGTAGGGTGTGTTTTGATCCAGACCACTATCGTTGAAGCTTCGCAGGCGTACTTGATAGACTCCGCTGGCGATCTTGAACTGCAGCCGCAGGCAGACGGTGTACGTCGCATTGGCGTAGCCCGTCAGCAGGTACTGGTAATCGCCGCTCGCCATCGCGACGGAATTGGGATCGAAGTAGAAGCGAGCCCGGTAATGAGCTTCCGCATTCGGTGTGTCATCGGTGAGATAGAGTGTATGGGCGTCATTGACGACTGCCTGCATCCCCTGTGTCCCTGCCAGCGCAGCCGCCGGGCTGACGCTCAGATCGCCTCCGTCGAGGGCGGCAGATGTCCAGGCACCAAGGCCCCCGCTTTCAAAGCCGTCTGCAAAGATGATGTCCGAGACCTCGGGAGTCGGAGAGGCGGTGAACGTTGGTGTGGGTGTAAACGTTGGACCGGGTGTAGCGGTATCTGTCGGCGTGGGACCCGGAGTCGGGGTGTCTGTAGCGGCCGGCGTAGCGGTTGGAGCGGGTGTATCCGTGGGGGTGGCGGTGGGTCCGCCGCTCCCCAGCACGATCTTGTTGTGGAAGTAATAATGGGAGTTGTCATCGCCGGCAATCACCAGCAGATTAGTCGTGCTGTTCAATGCCTGCTTTGTGGAGGACGCATTGTTGATATGCGTATCGGTGGCAGAGACGATGAACGGCGTGCCCAGTCCATCCCCAAATTGCATACTCGAGTTATCCAGGCTGACCGATTTGTAGTAGATCGCGCCGCTTGTCTGGCTGCCATAATTCACCGTGGTAAAGACGTAGATATTCCGGTTCTGCTGGTCCAGCAGCACGATCGGTCGGGTGACATTGTCCACAATCCGCCAGACCGTCCGGCGGCTCCAGCTCCCCTGGTTATCCAGCTGCAGCAGCAGCACCAGCGGCTTGGTGGACGTCGACGGGTTGACATCGTTCAACGAGGTCTTGACGACCGCGAAGAGCTCGCCCGCCGAGTCCGCTTGCAACGACTTGATGTTGAGATGGTCATCGGCATACTTGGGACCCTGCACTGCCGGGTTCGAAACCCAGTTGCTGTCCGCTGTGCCGTCTGGATGGTACGCAAAATAAACCGTCGAGTCGGTCTGGTTGCTCCACATCACACCGATCTTGCCATTGTAGGCAACCAGCGTGGAGATGTCGTCGCTTTTCAGCGTGCTCGCTCCCGAGATGGGGACGACGTAGGGAGCGATCCAGGTCGTGTCATTTGTGGTCGAATGCGTTACGTAGGTATTGCGTCCCCCCGAGGTGTTTGCATCGGTAAAGGTGACCCACAGGCTGCCGGTGGTATCCCTGTCCATCACCGCCGTCTCCACGCCACGGTTGTGGACGGCGACCGGGAATCCGCTGTCCACGCTGTATGTCTTTGTGGTGGAGTTGTAACTAAAGCGCATCACATAGATGCTGGTATCGCCGCTCGCACCCGGCAGGACATTGCTGACCGTATAGAGCTTGGAGCCTGTCCACAGGACATCGGCAGAGGACTTCGGACGGGCATCGACCATCACGCCGGTCGTGGACCAGGTGTCGGTCGCCCAGTTGAAGCGGTAGATCTCGAAATGTTTGGACGTGGAGGCTTTGTTGTACAGCACGCCCCACCAGATGCCGTCATTGAACCAGAGCTTGCTCTGGGGCTTTTCTCCGGTCGGAGCCGTGGCGCCGCTCATCGAAAAGTCCTTGTATCCCACGCCGATCGCCGCCGCTCGAGCAGGGCGGAAGCCAAGAGCTCCACCGATCAACGCTAAGGCGAGGATCAGGAGGGAGAATTCAAATGAAGTACGCTTAAGATATTTCCTGTCTGTGAGAGTGAGCATAGCGGAAGGTTCTCCTGCCATCTATCAAACCAGCTTTCATGCCACGGCCGGTAACTGCCCGCGGCGGACATCCCTTTATGCGAAGTCCTGGCTGTTTATATTACATTCCGGGTCCAAATAGGATGATTGCAATCAAGACGCAAGGGGGATGGGAAAGTTACAGGTTGCAAAGACAAGTGGAGTGTGTCTGGCAGACTGGGAACGACCCCGTTCTGATGATTTTGCGGCCAAAACCGGGATCTCAAACGGATGGTTGCGAGTACGATAGGAAACCCGGAAGCCTTCTCACCGGCGCGGAGATCGCACGATCTGCCTCCCTGGCTCTGCGCGGTGGCAGGTGGATGTTATATAATCCATCCATGGCGATCCCGGTCCTGGCAACGAAGCTGTACATCCCTCCCCCTCGACCCAGAGTCGTCGCCCGGACGCGTCTCTTCGAGCGGATCAACAGGGGGCTCGAGGAGGGCAACAAACTGATCCTCATCTCAGCCCCCGCCGGATTTGGAAAGACCACACTGGCCAGCGAATGGGTTGCTGCGTGCGGGAAACCAGTCGGGTGGTTATCGCTGGACGAAGGGGAACATGATCCAGTGCGTTTCCTTTCTTTCCTGATAGCGGCATTACAGAACATTAGGGCGGGAATTGGTGAGGGAGCGTCGGCTGCACTCCCTGTTTCGCAGATACAGCCATTGCAGGTCGAAGGCCTTTTGACGACCCTGCTCAACGAAATCTCCGCCATCCCCGAGCACTTTCTCCTTGTCCTTGATGACTATCACTCCATTGATTCTCGTCCGGTGGACGATGCCCTCGCCTTTCTGCTCGAACACCAGCCTCCGCAGATGCACATGGTCCTCCTCACCCGCGAGGATCCCCATCTACCTCTCTCCCGATTGCGCGCCCGGGGTCAGCTGACCGAGCTGCGCCTTGCCGACCTGCGCTTTAGCCCCCCCGAAGCTGCCGAATTTCTCAACCAGACGATGGGCTTGAGCCTCTCCGCGCAAGACATCACTGCCCTGGAAACCCGCACCGAAGGCTGGATCGCCGG
>DAITPI010000165.1:0-8899 GCA_036833655.1 Anaerolineales bacterium
CACGATCGCCGGCTCGGCGACCTGGTCCCCTACTTTGAGGACCGGGTTGAGTGCGTTCATGGCAGCCTGGGGCACGAGAGAAATCTGCGCCCAGCGGACGTTGTGGCGGAATTGCTCCTCATCGAACTTCATCACGTCCGTGCCCTGGAGATAGACTTCGCCACTATACTTTTCCACGTTACGAGGTAGCAGGCGCAGGATGGCCTTGGCGAGCGAGCTCTTGCCGCAGCCCGATTCACCCAGGATCACCACCGCCCGGTTGGTATCCAGCTCAAAGTCGACCCCATCGACAGCCTGGACGACGCCGGAGCGCGTCTTGAAATGCAGGACCAGATCTTCGATCTTGAGAAGCTGCTTGGTCATTGTTTGTACAGGAGTTGTCATACATCCCTCAGCTTCGGATTAAAGATGCGGTCGAGCGCAAATCCGAGCATGGCAAAACCCAGACCCGTAAGCATCAACAGGGTTGCCGGTTCCAATATCCAGTAGTAGTAGCCTCGATACAGGGCGCCATTGGAGTTGGCGTCCTGGATGATCTTGCCCCAGGTGGGCAGCACCGGATCGCCCAGCCCCAGCACAGCCAGGGAAGCCTCCAGAAAGACGAAGGCAGGCACAGCGGAGACCAGGCCCGGGATCAGCAGTGGGATCATGCGCGGGATTAGATAGAAAAACACGATCCGCGGGCTGCTGGCGCCATAGGCACGCGCCGCTTCGATATAAGCGGATTCCTTCACCTGGACAAAGATCGAGCGGTAGGCTTTGATCGAACCGGTAAAAATACTGAGCAGGATAGTCGCCCCCAGAATCACCCAGATGCTGCGTGAATAGAACGTGCCGATCATAATCAGGATAGAAAGGAAGGGCAGGATAATGTTGATCTCCGTGATGCGCTGGATCAGCTCATCCACCCAGCCGCCATACCAGGTTCCCACTGCCGCGATGACCATGGTCAGAACCGACGTTCCCAGCGAGGCGATCAATCCAAATGCCAGGGCAACTGGTGCGCCCCATAGTAGTGGCACAATCAGGTCACGCCGCGCCTGATCCGTGCCTGCCAGGCCATACACCTGACCATGAGAAACAAACTCGATATTAATATCCGAGTCGGGCTCGAAGGTTGCCCCGGTGATCAGCAACTGGTACTTGCCTTTGATCAGGTCGCCAGTCTCGGGGTCCGAGAACAGGGCCGGGATGACATCCTTGACCTTGAGTTTCGTCTTTAGCTTTGCATCCTGAGAAAAGCGGTATGTCTGTTTGCGACTGAGTGCAGTGTTGACAACCCGGATCTTCCGGCCATCCGGCGTCAGCCATTCCACGGAAATGAATGGCTGTTTTTCCTGGTAGGTGGAGGTGAGGTACAGGATCAGATCCTGAGGATAATAATCGTACGTGAAATCAAAGGTATAGGAAGCCTCCATGGTGGAGGTGCCCTGAGCGCCCGGCGTAACTTCCTTTGTCATGGTCCCGTCGGAGGTCTTCACGGCAAAGGATTCCGCATACTTTTGACTCGAAAACAGGTTGATCCAGGCGGGTGGGGCGAACTTTGGATTCTGATACCAGACCTCTTCGCCGCCGCGCCACAGGCGGATTGCTTCCCGGTAAGGGATCTTGATCATCGCGTAGGCTGCGGTGAAGACGAGCAGCAACACCATAAGTATTCCCACCACGGCAGACGGATAATAAAAGAGATTTTGGAAAGAATTTTTCACGCTGTTCATATTATCTGCCACCGACCTTGACACGCGGGTCGACCAGAGCGTAGATGAAATCCAGCAGGAAGACCGTCAGCGCCAGCATATAGGCATAAATGATTGTGGTACCGACAATGATGGGAATATCATACAAGCCGATCGCCTGGTAAACCGTTCGCCCCAGGCCGGGCCAGAGAAACACGGTTTCGGTAATGGTCGCGCCAGACCACAGAGTAATGATCAGAAGCGCGAAGTTCGTGATGATATTTGGCAGTGTAGGACGGAGGATATAGCGCTGCTCGATATCCCGTGAGGGCAAGCCCTTCGCTTTCGCCATCTCCACATAATCTTCACTGGAATAGATCAAGAAAAAGGTACGATAGTTATAGATGCTGAGGAAGAATGAGCTCAGCACCAGCGCCAGGGCGGGCAGGAGGAGATGCTTTAGCAGGCTCAACGAATAGTCGATCGGATTGGAGGGCGGCGGGGAATCGACCATACCGCCAAACGGCAGGACCTTGAGCAGCGCCGCGAAGATCAGGATGAGAAAGATCCCGTAAAACCAGGGCGGGACGGCCGACGTCGGGGAAAGCGCCACCACCAGCTTGTCCCAGAAGCTGCCGTAGCGACGCGAAAGATTCAATGCCAGGAAAACGCTCGAAAAGAAAAGGAACAGCTGAGAGATCCCCATGAGTAAAAGGGTAGCAGGTAAACGTTCCAGAAGGATCAGCCGGACCTGCTTCGAGCCGCTGTCACTCGTCATATTGATGGCACGCCCGAGCTGCAGGGTCAATGCATTGGAAAGGTAACGGAAGTTGCGGACTGCAACCGGTATGTTCAGCCCAACGCGCTCTTCCTCCTTGGCGATCCGGTCCTTGATCAACTGCTGCCGGACAGCAGGATCCATAGTCTTAAATGCCGGATTGCCTGCAATCGAGCTGGTCACGCGATCGCGGATCTCGTTCCGCATGATCTGATCGACGTATCCGCCCATGTTGGCAATCATGATGGTCAAATAGATACCGATCACGACGGTAACGAACAGGGTTATCAATCGCACCACCACATACCGGGAGACACGAATAAAGGTGCGATCATGGATCTTCTTGGGAGTGATGTTCTCTGCAGGTGTCTGAGCAACGACTGCCATGGGCGCCTCACAATCTAGATAAGGGTAAGTCAGGGGTAAGGCACCTGCCTTACCCCTGACTCTAGGGAACGAAAACCTGTCTAAGGAACGGCGACGAAGTCGATGGAGGTAAACGATGGAACCGCAACAGGAATGGGCACCACAGCAATTTCAAGTCTCGAGGCGCCAGCCTGGAGCTTCGAAGTTTGATCGGCATCCAGTGTCACCTGGTACTGGCCGTCGGCAACAGCTGTAGCTTCGCCTGTGTCAACGACAGCACCCGTGGCATCATACAGGATGTACTTGACATTCTTGATGTCAGATTGCGGATAGGGCTTGTCTTTGAAGGTGATGGTTGCATCAAAGACAGCTTCCTCGCCAGCTTTGACCTGTGCAGGACCGTCGAGGGCGCTTTCGGCAAGCATCGGCTCATTGAACATCGCCCAGCGATTGGCAAGGTCCGGGAAGTCCGGATTGTTCTTCAGAACGGCGGTCTTCTCGGTGGTAAAGACCTGGTCCAGATAGTACGGACCGGTCCCAACCCAGAAATGACCGTGATCTGTATACCATTGCTTCAGGTCGGCATAGCGCTGGTCAGCTTCTTCCTTGGTGACATACTGACCCATGGTCGGCTCGTAGGGGATGTAGGACTCGCTCGCGGCCTGGTCCAGATACTTGGACAGGATCTCGAGGCTCGGTCCGCCAACCCAGCTGGTCTGCTCGACCTGGAGGGTATCGGCTTTATCCGACGTGTAGGCAAGCTCCTTATTGGCTTCTGCCAGGTTCGAAATGGCAAACATCGGCCAGCTGTTCTCACCGGAGAGACCGAAGGGGGAGGAAGGCCACAGTGTTGCGATGTTCAACTCTGCATCCGAATTGTAAGAATCGGAATAGTATTCGACGGTCAGCGGATCGGTGGACGTGATCCGGATACCCTTGAAGGATTCCAGACCGGCGTCGATGCTCAATGCAAGAGATTCATCGTAGATCGGGCTGTCTTTCTTGGCAGGGTCGAAACCCTGAATAATAGCCATCACGAAATCGCCGACCGAGAGCGGGCTGCCGTCATGCCACTTGATCGTGTCGAACAGGTCCGCGGGATAGGTCACGACGCTCTTGATATTGGCTGTGCTGCCATCCGGGAACTTCTCGGCAGCCGTGATAAACTTCTGCCCGGTCGCGTCCCAGTCGACCCAGGCATCCTCGGGAACGTCGATCTGCGGCGCGGTGTTCACGGTCAGCCAGTCGAGGCTTTGTGTGATCGGCAGACCTTCTTTGTAAGTCAATTCGGCGCTCTCGATGCGCTGAGGATAGTCGAGCCCGGTGAAGGGATCCGCCATCATACCACCGGTAACGGTGTAACCGCCATTTCCCTGTGATGTAGCACGCATGATGTGAGAATCCCAGACCCAGTTACTACCGGCAACCGTATTCCACGGCTGGGTGTAAAGATCGTTCGTGCCGATCTTCATCACGCCGCCCTCTTTGTCCTTGAAGCGCAGGTTGTAAGGGCCAACCGGGGAAGCTTCGTAGTTCAGCGCCAGATCCCAGGTAACCTGGACATCGTTGTCGTAGGGTGCGTAGCTTTGCTGCTCGATCGTCCAGACGAAGAGCGAATCCTCCAAAGAGAGCTCCAGGGCACGCCGCATCATCTGATCGCGTTGTTCCTTGGTGGAGAAATTGCCCTGGGCCAAGTCATCGCCAAGCTTCTGGAATTCAGGATCGGAGACGTTCGAGATATAGGGCTCACCCGCCTGGATACTGGTGTTCAAATAGCCCTGCTGCATGTTGTTGCGCTCATCCCGGGGGAAGCCGCCAGGGGTGTAGCCCGCTGTATAAAGACTCCACAATCCATCGGCAGCTGCAGAGCCGAGCCAGATGGGGAAGGCTTCCGAGGAGGTCTTGTACTGGCGGTCCACCGTAAACCCAAGGGTCTCCAGCTGGTTCGCCATATAATCGCCCATCGGCTTGCGGGTACCATCGCCGTCGGGACGGATCAGGAAGATCAAGGTGACGGGCTCGCCGTTAAACTGCCATTTGCCATCCACGAGCTCGGCGCCCATGCCTGGCATTTCTGCATCAACTACTTCTTTCGCTTTGTCGGGATTGTAGGCGTACTTGGATTCCAGGGCACGGGCGGTATCGATCAGGTTGGTGTATTCGGCTAACTGTGTGGTAATGCCCAGGAGCTTCGGCAGAGAACCGCCGGCATAGATCTCCTGGTTGATGTAGTTGCGGTCGATCAACCAGTTCATTGCCTCACGGATCTTGCGATTCGAAAATGGATTTAGACGAGTTGCGTCTGTAAATACAGCAGGATTGAGGCTAATGCCATAGTAACCACCCACCGATCTGGTGGTGGATAGCCCGGCTTCCTGGATCGCCGGGTAGGTATCGGACGCCAGGGCAAAGGAATAGAAATCGATCGCGCCCGCCTGGATCTGCGAGATGGCTGAGGCGCCATCCACCACAGAGACATCGATTTCATCCAGCCAGCCGCCGTGACGGTCCGTCGTCACCGGGGCTTCCGTGGGTGCGGCCGTTGCCGGGGCTTCGGTCGCAGGTGCTTCCGTCGCCGACGGCTCTTCGGTCTGTGCCGAGGGCGCCTCTGTGGCGGGCACCTGCGGGGCACAGGCTGCCAGCACCATGCTCATAGCAACCAGCAAGCTAAGAGCAAAATACAGATGTTTGATTTTCATACTCTTCTCTCCTTGAGAATAGGATTCGTTGGGGCTTAGACAATTGTAATCTAAATAAGTCCATTCACCTCCTGATTGCTCTCATACACGGAGGGAGGCGGAAACCAGGTTGCGTAGCCCCGGCGCCCGCCTCTCCTTCCAATGGAATTGCTTTCTTTTTGAGGAGAATTGTGAAAGCAAAGCAGATTAGTCTCCTAATCTGCCTGTATGATACGGTCTGGAAAGGAATCAAGCATCCGCCTGCGAACGTATTTCACCCCGCCACTCCGATTGATTCGTCTCCCTCTCCCAATGGGACTCAGGCAGGATAAAAACCCCTCCTTAGAGGGGTGTTAATGGCAAATGAAATGAATGGGATATGGACTATACTTTAGAGGGAAATGAAGAGATGAATCGAAGATTTCTGCTCCTCCTCGGCGCTCTTCTCGTCGCGGTCTCTGCTGCCTGCGGAAGCGCATCCCTGTCCCCCGCTACGCCGGAGCCTGTTCCCGCGCCCAGCCAGGGGAGCTTCACTCCGAGCCACATCTCGCCGGCGTCGCTGCCCCAGATCTGTAACTGCGTGCTGCGCTTTGACCACATCAGCATCGAACAGGGCCTGTCGCAGAGCTCTGTCCAGGTGATTTTTCAGGATAGCCGCGGTTTTCTATGGTTCGGCACGGAGGATGGGCTGAACCGCTATGACGGGTATACCTTCAGGATCTACAAACCCGACCCGGATGTCATCAACAGCCTGAGCGACCGTTGGATCACAGCCATCGTGGAAGACCGCGAAGGCTATCTCTGGATCGCCACCCGGCTGGGCTTGAACCGCTACAACCCGCACACCGATGACTTCAGCCGGTTCGTCCATGACGACATGAACTCGATGAGCCTTATCGATAACCATATCAATGCTCTATACATCGATAAGAACGACGATCTCTGGATCGGGACGACCAGCGGGCTCGACCTGTTCGACCGGTCCAGTGGCACGTTCAAGCATTACGTTTATAGTCCTTCCCAGCAAGAGGGCATTAGCGGGAAGAACATTACGGTGCTTTACGAGGACAGCCGCGGACGCTTCTGGGTGGGCACGACTGCCGGAGGGTTGAACCTCTTCGATCCTTCCAGCAATACATTTACTGCCTACCAATCCGACCCAAACAACCCCAGAACCATCAGCAGCGACCACGTGACCTCGATGATCGAAGACTCAAAAGCGGTGCTGTGGGTGGGCACCGCGGGCGGCTTGAACAGATTTCACCCCGACTCGGGCAGCTTCGAGCGCTACCTCCACGCTGACGATAATGAACAGAGCCTTGCCGGTGATATGGTGCACGATGTGTATATCGACACCACCGGCAACCTGTGGGTCGCAACCTCCATGGGGCTAGATCGTCTCAGCGCGGCAGGCAAACGCTTTATCCATTACCGGCATGACCCCACCTTCTCGCAGAGCCTGAGCGAGGACGAGGTGCTCTCGATCTATGAAGATCGCGGCGGCATCCTGTGGTTTGGCACCTGGGGCGGCGGCGTCAACAAGTACGACCGCCAGCGCGATAAATTCGCCTATTATCGCAACGATCCACAGAACAAGAATTCGCTCAGCGATAATTCCATCGTTTCGATCTACTCCGACTCGGAGGGCTACGCCTGGGTGGGGACATTTGGCGAGGGTCTCAATCGCCTGACCAGATCTACCGGTCAGGTCATTCGCTACCAGCACGACCCAAACCGCTCGAACAGCATCAGCTCGAACGATATCTTCTCAATGTACGAAGACCAGGATGGCATCCTGTGGATCGGCACGACCAACGGGTTGAACCGTTTCGATCGCATTTCTTTTGCGTTCAAACACTACAAGCGTGAGCCGGACAATTCCGATAGCTTGAGCGCCAATCGCATCTACAAGGTGTTCGTGGACAGCCAGAACAACCTCTGGCTTGGCACGGCCGCCGGGCTCGACCTGTTCGATCGAAAGACCGAAACCTTCATCCATTACGCGCCGGAAACAGGCAACCCGAACAGCCTGAGCGGGACCGGGGTCAATTCGATCTTCGAGGATCGGGCTGGCAATCTGTGGATCGGGACCTTCGAGAACGGTTTGAACAAATTCGACCCGGAAACGCAACAGTTCACGCGCTACCGCTTTCAGGCGCGGAACAAGGAGACCATCAGTAGCGACGCAATCCTGTCCATTTATCAGGACACCAAGGGACGCGTCTGGATCGGCACGGGCGGCGGTGGTCTCAATCTCTATCATCCCGATACCGATCGCTTTACCTATTATCTCGAGAAAGATGGCTTGCCCAATGGCGTCGTGTATGGCATCCTGGAAGACTCCATGGGTTACCTCTGGTTGAGCACAAACTTCGGTATTTCGCGCTTCGACCCGGACCGTGGTACCTTTCGAAATTTCGATGCCGGCGATGGGTTGCAGAGCAACGAGTTTAATTCTGGTGCCTACGCCAAGGGCAGGAATGGCGAATTGTACTTTGGCGGCATCAACGGCCTGACCGTATTCTATCCGTACGCCATCAATGTCAGCCCGTATCTGCCGCAGGTCGTGCTGACTTCCCTCACCCAGGACGACAACCCCGTTGTGACAGACTCGAGCGTCGAGACGGCGCAAGATATTGTCTTGGAGTGGCCCCAGAATTCCCTGGAGTTCGAGTTCGCCGCACTGAGCTACAGCCAGCCAAACAAGAACCAGTATGCCTACAGGCTGGAAGGCTTCGACTCCAACTGGCACTCCATCGGCACAAAGCGCGATGGCCGCTACACCAACCTGCCGGGCGGGGAATATACCCTGTTGTTAAAGGCATCCAATAGCGATGGCATCTGGAACGAGCGTCCAATCCGGATCAACATCACTGTTGTGCCGCCCTTCTGGCAGACCGTCTGGTTCCGTGTGCTCATGGGAGTCCTGGCGGTGGCCGCTGTAGTCGGTGGTTACCGGCTGCGTACCAAAGCCATCGAGGATCGCAACCGTGCCCTGGAGCGGCTTGTCAAAGAGCGCACCCACGCCCTAGAGAAGCGCGGGCGTGAGATGGAAGCGCTCTACCAGGCGGATGAAAAGATCCTGCGGAACGTCAGCCTGAACCAGGTTTTTCAGACTCTGGTGGATGTAGCGGTGGATATGCTGCATGCCGACCGCAGTGTTGTCTTTGCCTGGGATGAGGAAAAGAACAAAGTGGTGCCGCGCGTCAGCCACGGCTTCAAGCCGGAGACACTGCAAGTGATGGAATTTGCCAAGGGGGAGGGCATTGTGGGCAGAGTTTTCGACACGGGCAAACCCGTTGTCCTGGCGGAGTTCGCTCCCGAGGATCTGCGCTCGGATGTCCGCGCCGCGATCCTCGAGGAGGGAATCGAGTCGTTCGTCCATCTGCCGATCGTTGTGG
>DAITPI010000166.1:0-8899 GCA_036833655.1 Anaerolineales bacterium
AGGCTGCAAAAGCTGAAGAGGGGCAAGAGTCTTGTTGCTCTACGACTTCGAGAAAGCCGTGGTCCCGATCGAAAATCAGCTTGTGAATCTCCGAAAGCCATGCTATAATCCACCCTCGCGTAGATAGAAATCATACTCGTAAGGAAGATAGAAAATGGCAGACATTATCAAGGCTCTCGAAGCCAAACAAAACGAAAAGATTCCCGCCCTGAGATCTGGCGATAACGTCAGCGTGCATGTCAAGATCAAGGAAGGCGACCGCGAGCGTATCCAGGAGTTCAAGGGCACCGTGATCCGCATGCGCAAAGGCGGCAACGACCAGGCGATCACTGTCCGCCGCGTGGCATCCAACGGTATCGGTGTCGAGCGCACGTTCTTGCTGCGCTCGCCCCGCATCGACAAAGTCGTAGTCGAGCGCCACAGCCAGGTCCGCCGGGCGCAGCTCTACTTCATGCGCCAGCGCACAGGCAAGTCCGCCCGTCTCAAGCAAAAATTCGACTAATCCTCGAAGAGCAGACCCTAAAGGCTTTCGCCGTCTTTAGGGTCTTTTTTTGTTTTACAATAGCCGCATGTCTCCCATTATTGGAATTACCACCAATCAATCCCGAAATGCATACGGCTATCCCACTGTCATGCTCATGCAATCCTATATCAATGCTGTGAGCCAGGCAGGCGGCGTGCCGGTCTTGATTCCCTCTACGATCGCCAAGGATGGCTGGGCTGAGCTCTATTCGCGCCTGGATGGGATCCTCTTTTCCGGAGGCGGGGATATTGGGCTGGAGTTTCTTCCCGGGGAGCCACACCCGCGCATCGACGACGTGGACCTCCCGCGCGATTCCATCGAGATCACCATGGTCCGGGCGGCTGCTTCGGATGGGAAGCCTTTCCTGGGGATCTGCCGCGGCTGCCAGGTAATGAACGTAGCCCTCGGCGGCACGCTCTATACTCACATCCCCGACCAGCTACCGAATGCCCTCGACCATGCCTACCCGGGCAACATGCGGACCGTGCTGGTGCACGAGGTCAAGATCGAGGAAGGAACACGCTTGGCTGAGATCTTTGGCGAGCCGATCCTCCGAGTAAACAGCCTCCACCACCAGGGATTGAAGGATATTGCTGGCGCGGTGCGCGTGGCGGGACATGCCCCGGATGGATTGGTAGAGGCGATCGAATTGCCCGATCATCCCTTTGGCCTTGCCGTGCAGTGGCATCCCGAATGGCTGACCGATCAGGTGCCGACGAGAAATCTGTTCAGGAAGTTTGTGGAAGCCGCGGGCAAGTAGATCTTCCTGTTCAACCAAGACTGAATGCCAATTCAACGAAATTCTCCGATCGGTATCTTCGACTCTGGTGTGGGTGGGATCTCAGTCCTGCGCGCGATCCGCACGCAAATGCCCGAAGAGAACGTGATCTACTTTGGAGACCAGGGCCATATCCCCTATGGTCCGCGCCCGATGGTGCAGATACGAAATTTCTCCGAGGCGATCACACGTTTTCTGCTGGAGCACGGCGCAAAGATCATTGTTGTGGCATGTAATACCGCGTCCGCTGCGGCGTTGAAGTATCTGCGCGAGACCTTCCACGAAATCCCGTTTGTCGGCATGGAGCCGGCAGTCAAGCCTGCGGCGGAGTATACCCACACGGGAAAGGTTGGCGTGCTCGCCACCCCGGCGACATTTCAAGGGGCGTTGTATGCTTCGGTGGTAGAGCGCTTCGCGAACGGAGTGGAGCTTTTCCAGGATACCTGTCCTGGCCTGGTACAGGAAATCGAGCAGGGAAATCTGGACGGAGAGGCACCGCGGCGGATTCTGGAAGAGGCACTGTTGCCCATGCTCGAGAAGGACATCGATACGGTCGTGCTGGGATGTACCCACTATCCGTTTGTGATTCCGCTGATCCAGCGGATCGTCGGCGACGGCGTGCGGGTGATCGATCCCGCGCCGGCCGTCGCGAGACAGACTACGCGCCTGCTTGAGGCAACGGGGATGCGAAATCGATCCGGGGAACAAGGCGCGATCCGATTGTTTACATCCGGCGAGCCTGCGCGACTCAGGTTCTTATTGCCAACCTTGCTGGGCGAAATGGGCGAACTTGAAAAGGTGGAGTGGGTGAGCGACCAGATCGTGAAAGCCGCCTAGGGCGAGACAGAGTGTGCTTCGCTTGCACCGCCGCTATTATTCACGTTTCATTACTTTGCGGGCACAAGGTCACCGCGACGTCAGAGCGCCCAGGCGAGCATTATGCCGAAGATGGCAATGATGACTCCCAGGTGCAGAAACAGATTGCTGCCCGTAACCAGGTTGTCCAGCCCGAAGATGAACGGCAGGATGAAGTTGACGATCACTAGCAGGATGCCGAGCATTGGCAAAAGGCCCTTGCGGTGCGCAAAGAAATTGGATGCGTTGTCGACCAGCCTGGAAAGCCATTTCATTCTGCTTCTTCCTCTTCTTGCGGCTCGCGATGATTCCCGTCCACCTGCCAGCTGCTGAACTGCGCCAGCAAGCGCCCGGGGATGCGCCCCTGCATCAACACGCTGCCACGCCCGTGCTCAATGCGCTCCACTTGCCCGGCTTCATGGAAAAGTGAGATCAGCCCGCCTTGCTGGTAGGGGAGACGCACCTGAATGGGGGCATAGGTTTCGTACAATTCCTGTTGGATAACGCTCAGCAAATCTTTAATCCCCTCGCCATTCAAAGCGGAAATTGTCTCTGCCTTTGGAAAGTGGCTTACAATCTCGCGGGCTGCCTCGGGGTCGCGCAGCAGGTCCATCTTGTTGAGCGCAGTGACGGTGGGGATATGACGGGCACCCAGCTGTTCCAGCGTCTGCTGGACCGACTCAAATTGATTCAAGGCATTCGGATGGGAAATATCCACCACGTGCAGAAGCAGATCGGCTTCCACGATCTCCTCCAGCGTGGCATGGAAGGACTCGACCAGGGCGGTGGGGAGTTTCTGGATAAAACCGACCGTATCGGTCAGCAGCGCCTGATATCCGCCCGGTAGCTCGACGCGACGTGTGGTCGGATCCAGGGTGGCAAATAGCTGATCGGCAACGTAAACATCGGACTTGGCAATCTTGTTCAGCAAAGTGGATTTGCCAGCGTTCGTATAACCAACAAGTGCCACTGTCGGGATGCGCGAACGCTTCCGCTGCGCGCGGTAGCGCATGCGGTGGGCGCGGACTTTCTCCAATTCCTTCTTGAGATGCGAGATGCGTTTGCGGATCGCGCGCTTGTCCACTTCCAGCTGGGTTTCGCCCGGGCCGCGCAAGCCCACACCGCCCGTCGAGCCGGCGCGTCCGCCGCCGCCGCCTGCCTGTCGCTCCAGGTGGGTCCATTGACCCGTCAGGCGGGGAAGGTAATACTCATACTGCGCAAGCTCCACCTGAAGCATACCCTCGCTCGTATGGGCATGCTGCGCAAAGATATCGAGGATCAGCGCCGTTCGATCGAGCACGCGGACGTTCCGCCCCATCTCTTCCTGAAGCTCACGCTGGTGACGCGGCGAAAGCTCATCATCGAAGATAACTACCTGGGAGAGCGTTTCCTCTACAAGGCTTTTCAGCTCTTCGACCTTGCCCGGACCGATGTACGTTTTCACGTGCGGGCGATCGAGTTTCTGGGTGAGCTCACCCACCACCTCCAGCCCGGAAGTATCCGAGAGCAGCGCCAGCTCGTTCAGCGAATCTTGCAGGCTGAGAAACGATTTTTGTTGATAGAGATCGACGCCCACCAGGAACGCGCGTTCCTTGGGCGGGTTGGTTGGTTGAGGGATTCTTTTTGCCATTTACCTTTTGCGGATGCCTTTCGGTGGGTGATGTGCCTACTTTACCACCTGTCCATCAGTATTGTTCCCAAGTGTATCAAACAATTTTGCCATTCTGGGGTCGGTGGATTGGGTGCGTGCGGGAATCAGAATATGGAATGTTGAACCGGGGTTCTTCTTCTCATCGTACCCGGGCGAATCCACCCAGATCGAGCCGCCATGCGCTTCGAGGATGCCTCGGGCGATCGGCAGTCCCAACCCGGGACCGCCGCCTTTGAACTTCGTCTTTCCGCTCGAATGCAGATCGACACGCCCCAGCTGACCAAACTTCTCGAAGATCAGTCCCTGGTACTCGGGCGAGATGCCAATACCGGTATCGGCAACGGTTAGCTCTATGAAGCCAGGCAGGCTCCTGCCATCGATCGCGATCGTGCCGCCATCCGGTGTGTATTTGATGGCATTGTTAATGACGTTCCGCAGCGCCTGCATCATCCGGGGACCATCCAGATAGATCCACTGTCTGTTGCCAACAAAATCCTTGACATCCACCATCAATTTTCGGCTGCGGACTGTCTCTTCGATCTCGATGCAGAGCGCGTCGATCATCTGCGAGATTTGCATGGGTTGGAAATTCAATTGCAGCAAGTCATTGTCGATCATGGAAACGTCGATCATGTCATCCACAATGGTGCGCAGTCGGTCGATGCCAGTATTCATGCCAGCCAGGAGGCTGTCCATGTTGGTGGCTTTGCCCTGCTGCATCAGATCGTCCATCATGGAGGCGTAGCCCTCGATCAGGGTCAGTGGTGTTTTCAGCTCATGGGCGGCGACGGAAATGAAGGCCGACTTGCTCTTATCAACCCGTTCCATTTGTTTTTGTACCTTTTCCATCTCACGGGAAATGTGCGCTACACGTGTTTCCATCTCGTAACGCGCCACGACTTCCAGACCATAGGTATAGATAGGGATGACGGCCGCCAGGAGATCCAGCGCCTGTTGCTTGGTCAGTTCCTCGCGCGCCACCTGGATCGTCAGCGCGATGACGCGGTTGATCAGGAAGGAGATCTGGTATGGCTGCTCCTCGAGGTCCGTTTCCGTGGAGGATTTTGCCCAATCGAGCAGGATGGAATCCATCCATGCCGGATCGCCGCTCGTGATGGATTGCTCGAGCAGATCGAAAAAACGCCCCAGCTGTTCCTCGAAATCGAGGCGCACCTCCATGCCGCGTGCCAGCTCGTGACCGACGCGTGCAATCCAGACCGGCCGTATCTTTGCCAGGACCTTCTGGATGGGTGTTGGAGTAACTTTCTTGGGCATGTTTTCGTGTGGTCAGCCTGCCAGCTTATCCCACACGGTGATTTTATCAGGGTTGGGCGCTTTGCTGCATGATCCAGGCTCGCAGGGTTCCGCCAACCGCCTCCAGGCTCTCCGGCGAAACCTTGTCTAAGGTGTCCTGCAGCGTGTGCCAGTACGGATAGTCGAAGTCGATGATGTCCACGGCCGGGATGCCTGCCTCGATAAACGGCGTGTGGTCGTCGATCATCGAATGCTTGTACTCCGGGATGAATTTGCTCTCGTAACCCAGCTCCCTTGCAACCTTCCAGATGGCATCGGTCAGGGCAGGATCCGAGTTGCGTTCTTTGTAGATATTCAGATCCGCATCGCCGATCATATCGACAATGATCACGGCGCGGGGGCGTACGGGATTGTTCCTCACGAACTCGCGCGAGCCCAGGATCCAGTCCCAGCCCTCGATGCGCCCGTTGTCCTCTGCGTCGAAGAAGACAAGCCAGGTCGGAACGGTCTCGGCCGGGAGCGAACGGGCAAGCTCCAGCAGCACAGCGACACCGGATGCCCCGTCGTTGGCGCCGGGCACAGGGCTGGTATGCCGCGCGGGGTCCGGATCGTTATCGGCGAACATACGCGTGTCGTAGTGGGCGCCGATGATGATCTGAGGGGCTGCCTCTCCCCGGCGTGCCACGATGTTTTCGACGGGATGTCCCAGGGCCTGGGATTCCTGCACCTCCACCTGCCAGCCCGCCTCGGTGAGCTCCTGCCGAATCCACTCCTGAACCCTGGCATGCGCATCTGTCCCGGGGATGCGCGGGCCGAAGTCCACCTGTGTTTTGACATCCGCAAAGGCGCGCCCACCTTCGAATGCGAGCGGAGTGGCCGTTGGTGCGACGGTAGCGGTTTCAGAGACAGGAGCAGCCTGTACGAATGAGCGCCCGAACCAGATCCCTGCGACCGTAAGCACGATTCCCGCAAAGAGAACATAGAGGACGACGGATCTTTTGTTCACAGAAATCGACCCTACGTGCCAGAAACTGGGGCGGAGTCGATTGCCCGCAGTGCAGTGGATAAATCTCCCAGTGCCCGTGCTGCATACGCTTTGCCGCGCTCGCGCTTGCCGATTCTTGCCGTGGTTTCCAACGACGGGAGGATCCCAAAGTTGGCTTTCATGGGCTGAAAGTCCTTCAGATCGGCGTGGGTGACGTAATGACACAATGCACCGAGCATGGTGGTGGCTGGAAGAACAACCGGCTCTTCTTGATGAAAGATGCGCGCCGCGTTGATGCCTGCCAGCAAGCCGGTGGCAATATTGCCCATGTATCCTTCCACGCCCGTGATCTGGCCTGCAAAGAACAGGTCGTCACGCTGGATGTGCTGCAGCGTCGGACGCAGCAGCCGGGGCGAGGCAATAAATGTGTTACGGTGCATCTGACCGAAGCGCACAAACTCGGCATTTTCGAGTCCGGGAATCAGATGGAAGACTCGCTTTTGCTCCGGATATTTCAGGTTCGTCTGGAAGCCTACCATATTGTACAGGCTGCCAGCCAGATTGTCCTGGCGGAGCTGCAGGACCGCAAATGGACGCTTTCCCGTGCGCGGATCCCGGAGCCCGACCGGTCGCATCGGACCGAACGCCAGGGAATCCAAGCCGCGCTCTGCAATGATCTCCACGGGCAGACACCCCTCGAAGAAGTGACCTGCCTTTACCCCGCCCCGGATCGCATCCTCGAACGAACGCAGCTCGATGCGCTCCGCCTCGAGGAGCGCCCCGGTAAAAGCGTAATATTCCTCTTTTGTAAGCGGGCAATTGATGTAATCGCCCTCCTCCTGCTCGCCTGTGCCATAGCGAGAGGCTCGGAAGGCAATCCTCATATCGATCGAGTCGGCGTGGATCACCGGCGCAATGGCATCGAAGAAGAAAAGGTGCTCTTCGCCGCTCAACGCCGCGATCGATCGCGAGAGAGCCGGCGAGGTTAATGGACCGCTGGCAACGACGCACAGGGATGCCGGAATTTGCTTCACCTCTTCCCTGACGATCTCAATGTCCGGATGGTTTTCGATCCGCTCGGTGACGAGGCGCGCAAAGAGCTCACGGTCCACCGCCAAAGCTCCGCCCGCGGGCAGGGACGCGGCCTCGGCGCAATCCAGCAGCATGGAGCCGAGAATCCGCAGCTCGCTCTTCAGAACGCCGGAGGCGCGGTCCGGGAGGTTCGAACCAAGGGAATTCGAGCAGACCAACTCCGCCAGAGCCTGCGTCTGGTGTGCGCCGGTTTGCAGGGCAGGACGCATTTCGTACAGGCGGACTCTCAATCCGCGTTGGGCAGCCTGGTAGGCAGCTTCGCTGCCTGCCAATCCGCCTCCAATTACAAGTAAATCGGTCATAAATTCATTTTACCATCGGCTGTCGTCTCCGATTTCCGTGGACTCTCCCCAGCTAATTTCGGGCAGCCCTGTGCTGTATAATTGGTCGGGATGCCAAATCATATCGTCGAAGCTCAACTAAAGGAGGCCAGTCAGCTCACAAATAGCCAGTGGGCTGCTTTTGTGGAGCGGGAGGCGGGCAAATGGCGCGTGCTCGCCAACTATCACCTGGGCAAGAAAGCCCAACCCCTGCTGGTAGAGTTCCTGCAGAAGGCTGAAGTGGATTCCTGGTTGTGTGGCGCGTTGAGCGGCGGTCAGAGCCGGTCCGTTTCATTGCCTGAATCTAGCAAGCTGAATGCAGCCCGGCTGTTTGCCTTCCCCTTGCCTGGGGTCTCGCGCGTGGTTCTGGCGGGCGCCAGCCAGCTTACGAATGATGCCCAGCGCCTCTGGCGACTGGCTGTCTCAGGGATGCCTGTAGAGCCTTCTACCTCGGATGTGTCGGCTTCCTCCTCGGTAGCGGCATCGCTGTTGGTGCCGGATCTCGACTCGGAGAATCCCTACGATATGCCGCGCGCACTCGACAGGGCTCTGCTGTCGTTTGTGCGCCTGGTGACGGTGCAGGGCGGCTGGCTCGCCGTCCGGCGCGGAGACTCGCTGGAGGTCCGCGCGCAGTGGAATGCCCCTGCCTGCGAAGATTTGATCTTGTCGCTTGACGGGAATACGATCCTGCGCCGCCTGAGCCGGAATCTGACCCCCCTGGTTGTCCACCGCGATAGCCCGCTCTGGGTGGAGATTCCCCATAAGGGCTTGAAATCGAGCACGAAGCTCTGGACGTGTCTGCCTCTGGTGATCGGTCAGCGCCTGATCGGCGTACTTGCATTCTGGCGCAGCTCCGTCTTCAAGGGCGACGAATGGAGCCGGTTGATCGACCTGGCAACACAGGTTGCTCCGGCGATCGAGACCATCATCACGTTTGCGGAGATGGCTGGCCATCTCCGGCGTCTTGCCACCCTGAATGATTTTGCGCTAACTGTTTCTTCAGGTCGTAATCTCGAGCAGATTGCGAGGCGCATGTTTGCGCTGCTATCGCGTTCGTTCGGGACCGAGCTCATTATCCTGTATCTGCTTTCCTCCGATAATCGGCTGCTGCACGAATATCGCACCACGGAAAGCAACATGATCTCCACGGTTCAGAGCACAGAGGGACATCGAATTGCTCCTCTGCTTTCCAGCGAACAAAAGATCCGGCTGGGCGAGCTGGATTCCAACCTGCAACTGCCTCTGTACGAAAACGCTCTATCCGGCCTGTACGTGCCTCTGCGATTTCGGGGCCACACGATCGGCATTTTGTGCGTCGAGAGCCTGAAGAAAGATGAATTCGATTTCTACGATGAGAGCCTGATGGTGGTCATCGCAAGCCATCTTGCCAGTCTCGACGATTACACCCGGCTGCGCGAGGAAGCGGAGGGCCGCGCTCGCA
>DAITPI010000167.1:0-5244 GCA_036833655.1 Anaerolineales bacterium
CCACGAGAAAGTCATCGCGGGGACCTACAACTGGCTGAGCAATATCGCTCTCAACCGTTACGCCGACCAGCGCGGCATCGACGCGGTGGCGAACGGCCTGGGCGATTTCACCCAATGGCTGTCCGTGACCCTGCGCAAGATCCAGAACGGATTTGTGCGCTCGTACGCATTATCGGTCCTGGTAGGCGTTGTCCTGATCGTCGGTTATTTGATTTTGAAATAAATTTTGCCCTCACCCCAACCTCTCTCCCCTTGGGAGAGGGGCACGGGGTGAGGGGAGGATCGAACATGAATTTCTTCCTGCAACCTCTGACTCTGCTGACCTTCTTCCCGCTGGTGGGCATCCTGATCCTGTTCTTCATCCCCGCTGAGCGGAAGGAGACTCTGCGCTGGACGGCACTCCTCACCAGCCTGATCACCTTCCTGCTCTCGCTCTGGGTGCTGTCGATGTTCAACGCCTCCGATCCGAACCTGCAGCTCGTCGCTCAGTACAACTGGATCCAGGTCGCCGGCTGGAACATCCAATACTCTCTTGGCGTGGACGGGTTGAGCATCCTGCTCGTGCTGCTGACCGGTTTCCTGACGCCGATCTCCATCCTTTCCACCTGGACGGCGGTTGAGGAGCGGGTCAAAGATTTCATGATTTTCTTCCTCCTGCTCGAGATCGGCATGATAGGTGTCTTCCTTGCACAGGATCTATTCCTCTTCTACATTTTCTGGGAATTCACACTCGTGCCGATGTACTTCCTGATCGGCATCTGGGGCGGACCGCGCCGTATCTATGCCGCGATCAAGTTCTTCCTGTACACCATGGCTGGCTCCATCCTGATGCTGCTGGCGATCCTGTGGCTGGGCATTTATGGCGGTACCTTCTCGGTGCCCGATCTGATTGCGCAAGCCAATATTCCGGCAAACATCCAGTGGTGGCTGTTCCTGGCGTTCGCGGCGGCGTTCGCGATCAAGGTGCCGATGTGGCCCCTGCATTCGTGGCTGCCGGACGCCCACGTGGAAGCGCCCACGGCCGGCTCCGTGATTCTGGCGGGCGTCATGCTGAAGCTGGGCACCTATGGCTTCCTGCGCTTCAACATTCCCCTCTTCCCGGAAGCCTCGGTCCAGGTAGCGCCCTGGATTGCCCTCCTGGCGACGATCGGGATCATCTACGGCGCAGCGGTCTCGTACGCTCAGGCAGATGTCAAGAAGCTGGTTGCGTACTCCTCCGTGAGCCATCTGGGTTTTGTGATGCTGGGCTTGTTTGCGCTCAACTCACAGGGCGTGCAGGGCGCGATCCTGCAGATGGTCAACCATGGTCTCAGCACGGGCGCCTTGTTCTTGCTGGTGGGTATGATCTACGAGCAGACCCATACCCGCGAGCTCAAAGTTTACGGCGGCCTGTGGAAGGTTACGCCGGTGTTCGGGACCATCATGTTGATTGCGGCGCTCTCCTCCATGGGCTTGCCGGGCCTCAATGGTTTTGTGGGTGAGTTCACCATCCTGCTTGGCGCCTTTGGCTCGCAGGCGATTGGCAATGCCTGGTTTGCGGCGATCTCCGCTCTGGGCGTGATCATGGCAGCCGTCTACATCCTCTACATGTTTCAGAAGATGTTCCTCGGACCGCAGGGCGAGGTCGTCGAGGAGGCAGAACATCACGGGCGGGGTCTACGCGACCTCAACTGGCGTGAGATCGCGACGATTGTGCCCATCATCATTCTGATCTTCTGGATCGGGCTGTATCCCAAGCCGTTTTTCGATCTCATGGCGCCCGCGGTGAACCAGCTGGTGTCCAGCCTTTCCAGCGTTGCAATGCGCTAAAACATCATGACACAAGCTGATCTCAACACCATCTTTCCACTGCTCCTGCTGACTGTCTGGGCATGCGCCCTGCTGTTGGTCGATCTCGCCATCCCGAAGGAGCGCAAGGGCATCACGGCGCTGCTCGCGGCGCTGGGCCTTGCTCTGACCCTCGGCTTTACGCTGGCACAAATCGGCATCCAGCAGACGGGTCTGAACGGCATGGTCGTGGCGGATGGGTTTTCCATCTTTATCAACGCCCTGCTTCTCGGCAGTGGTCTCCTGGGAATTGCACTGGCATACGGGTATGTGAAGCGGATGGGGCTGGAGCGGGGCGAGTATTACATCCTGCTGCTGTTCAGCGTCACTGGCATGATGCTCATGGCGCAGGCGGGGGACCTGATCGTGGTCTTCCTTGCTCTGGAGCTGCTTTCCATTCCTCTCTACGTGCTGGCAGCGTTTGCCCGCCCAGGGACCGAATCGGAGGAAGCGGGCTTGAAATATTTCCTGCTCGGGGCATTCGCCACGGGATTTATTGTTTACGGGACGGCTCTGGTCTTCGGTGCGGCGCAATCCACGAACCTGATTGCCATTGTCGCTTCGGCTTCTGGTGGGAATGCAAATCCCCTGCTGCTGTCCCTTGGCTCGGCCCTGATCCTGGTCGGGCTTGGCTTCAAGGTCGCGGTGGTCCCCTTCCACATGTGGACGCCGGATGTATATCAGGGTGCTCCCTCTGCGGTGACCGCCTTCATGTCCTCGGGCGCCAAGATTGCCGGGTTTGCCGCTTTGCTGCGTGTGTTCGCCACGGCATTTCCCTCCATTGCCTCCGATATGACCGGCATCTTCTGGGCACTGGCGGCATTGACGATGGTACTGGGCAATGTGATCGCGATCGCGCAGACCAACATCAAACGGCTGCTGGCATACTCCAGCATCGCGCACGCGGGCTACATCCTGATGGCGTTTGTGCCGTATGGCAACCCGGAGGTGGCTCCCATCTCTATTGCGGCGGGGCTCTTCTATCTGGTCGCCTATGCCATCACGAACTTCGGCGCCTGGGGCGTGGTGATCGCTCTCGAAAAGTCGGCGGGCAGAGGGCTGGAGCTCAACGACTATGCGGGCCTGGCGCGCAAGCACCCGCTGCATGCCGCTGCCATGGCCGTCTTCATGCTTTCCCTGATCGGTCTGCCCCCGACGATCGGGCTGGTGGGAAAGTTCTATCTCTTCCGCGCCGTGATTGCCGGCGGCTTCACCGGACTTGCCATCATTGGCGTGCTGACCTCGCTGATTTCCGCATACTACTACCTGCGCGTGGTGGTCATTATGTACATGCGCGATGGCGAGCCGGAGACGGAACGCGAATCTTTCCTGGACCTTACCACCATCGGCACGGCGGTCGCGACCGTGGTGATCAGCCTCGTGCCGCAGTTCCTGTTTGCCTGGGCAAGCAGTGCCGTATTGAAGCTTTTCTAGCCCCCTTGGGCAGAAGCTCTACAAAACAAAACGGAGACAACATCGCGTTGCCTCCGTTTTTGATTTGGCGGACTGTCAACCTGCCCTACGACATGTTGAGCTGATAAATCTGGATCAAATTTCCACAGGTATCATCAAATACCGCGGCTGTGGTCATTCCCATATTGGTCGGCTCCATTGTAAACTCCACGCCCAGGCTTTTCATGCGGTCATATTCTTCCTGGACGTCGTCTACCAGGAATGCCGTATACGGGATGCCATCCTGGACCAGGGCTGCTTTGAGCGCTTTCATCGCAGGATAGCCGGCGTTGGGCTCGAGCAGCAGCTCTGTGCCGTTGGGCTCTTCCGGAGAGACAACGGTGATCCAGCGGGCGCCATCGCCGAGAGGGATATCATGCTTCTTCACGAACCCCAGAACCTCGGTATAGAACTTCAAGGCTTTGTCGTAATCGTCGATCGGGACACTGCTAAGTTTGATCTTCACGCGAAATTATCCTTTCCTCAAAAGTTGGGTCGCTGCCTGGCAGCCAAGCTGACGGAACTCGCTGGGAGGAATGCCATACTGCTGTTTGAATGCCCTGCTGAACGCAGCATGCGAATCGTAGCCCGCAGCCAGTGCTACGTCCGTGATATCCACGGCGCCCATGCGCAGCTTGCGCCCAGCGCGCTCGAGACGCAGTCGGCGTACGTAGCTGATCGCGCTCTCCCCGGCATGTGCGCTAAAGACGCGGTGGAAGTGGGGCACCGAGAAGCCAGCAACCGCTGCCAGCGTTTCACGATCCAGTGGCTCATAGAGGTGCTCATGGATATACCGCATCACCTCTTGCATGGCTTCAGATTGATCCGATCTTGTCTCTGTGTCCGTCAGCATGAGCAAACTATAGTATAGCAGAACGCCTGTTCGCTATTCCAAATGTATCATTTTATGGTGAAATGAGTGCCGGTAAGGAGCAACCCAAAGCCGTCTTAGGCCGTTCTAGGCAGCCTTTGTCTCTTTCGTCAGGAACTCCTGGAGCGTCTGGACAATCTGGTTTAGCATGTTGAGCGATCCGGGAATGTCACCCGGGATTTCTAAGCCATGTGTGGCGCCTTTAATGACCATCGTATGTCCCCGAGTAACCTTTTCCAGGTGTTCGAGAAGCTCAGGTTGATAGAATCGATCCGCAGTTCCGATGATAAACAGAGAGCGTGGGCGCAGTTGTTCAATTCTCGAACACAACCATTCCTCTGTTAAGATCGGCGTGAACCAGATACAGCTTGCTGTCTGAAACCGGCTGTCGGATAAAAGATGTCCCATCGCTAATGTCCCTAGAGATTTTCCGACCAGCGTAAGCTTTTCATAGGAGCGCTGAGAGAGAGCTACATTGCACGCGGCACTGACATCGCCTGAAATCCATTGCTCCTGCTCGGCTACCGATTGCTGCGCAAAGCTCGTCCGATAGTATGCGTAATCGACACGGAATACATCGGCGCCAAGTTCGCTCAACACCTGCGCAGCGTAATAGAGGGGTGGCATCTCTGCCGGGTAACGGTAGCCCGGAAGGATCACCCCCAGATGTTTTGTTGTGCCCGGATGAGCAATGAATGCATTGGGAACTGGCTCATTCTTATAACCAAGGACATCGAGTGAACTTAGCTCCATAATCAACCTCTCCTGATCAGCACATAACTCAACAGATATCAGCCTCCCCGCTCGCCTGGTGATAGGCTGATTGACTACCGACGGATCATTTGAATCAGATTCCGAATGAGATTCACGAGGATGGCAAGCGCGGCAATTCCAAGGATCAGGACAAATATCCAACCACTCCAGGGAAGCAGATGACCGTTTCGTGTTTCCGAGATCGCAAGCACGAGAGGTGTGATCAGAAGCAGCCCCAAGGCACCGAGAAGGAAAAGGTAGAGTGGATTGCGCGTCTCCCCACTGAAAAGCACGTGAATGAGGGTGCCTGCCGTATGTGCCGCCTCTGTACGGTTATCGAT
>DAITPI010000167.1:5344-8897 GCA_036833655.1 Anaerolineales bacterium
ACGAGCCCCCACCTCCAGCCGGTCGGCTGGGTCTCTCCCGATGCCAGGCCGGTGACGACAGCGATCCATTGACCGGCAAACAGTACAACGACAGCCAGAATTAAGCCCGCAGCCACGAGCCGTACATGGGCGTGCGCCCGCAATGCTGCCCACAGCAAGGCTGCACTGCCGAGCAGCACTACCAGGAACAGCTCTGCAGGCATCAGATAGTCAAAGCCAAAGACGCCTCTCTGGAAGAAGAGAAGCACAGCAAACACAAACGGCGCGAGCAGGGGAAGCCAGACCAACACCGTCCCGATGACTGCAAGAGTTTTGGTAAGGGTATCCTTTTTCTCCATGACGCTGCCTCCTCGATGTGCGGATCCATTCCTTACTCCCTGCTTAGATTATACGTCCCCCAGCCCGGGAAGTCCTTCCAATTTGGGAACACAACGGGATCCCATACACTACCGTCCCTTTGCAGATCCTTCTGACTCTTGGGAAAAAAACCTAGAGGTTAAAACTTACTTTTTCCTTCAGTGCATTTGGCAACACGGGACGCCTGCTGCGCTCGATCAGGAAGGTCGCCAGCTCAGTGATCTCGCGGAAAGCGTAGTGCTGGCTCAATGTCCCCTCCAGGTAGCCTGCTCCGCTCGTGCCGCCCGTGCCGACGCGGATGCCGATCATGCGGCGCACCATCATGAAGTGCCGGTAGCGCCAGTTGGAAAGCAGCTCGTCGATCTCCGACAATGTATTGAGCAGCTCGAACGGCATATGGAAGAGCGGCAGGTTGCGGTAGATGGTGATGAAGAGAGCGGCGCGCATCGCCGCGGCAGGGACCTGCCCTCTGCCGGACTCGAAAAATACTTTGTCGAATTCAGCCAGCCGATCGGCTTCGTTTTGAGAAAGACTGTTGCGGTAGGCTTCCCGGTAATCTGCCCAGAACTTGTGCAGGTCCTGATTCTCGGACTCGCTTGCCCGCCTGTATTCACTCCAGTAACGTTCCTCCAGATAGGGCATGCGCTCCAGCCAGCCGACGATGAGCTCCTTCAGGGTCGGCTCGTTCTCGGCGCGGTCCACGTCCTGCAGATCGCTTTCTGACAGGCTGCCGCGGCGCGTGTATTTGTAATACTCCCGTTTGTATCGCTGTTCCATCTTCAGTCCCAGTTTGGCTTCGATCAGCCGGAACTGTTTGCTCTGAAAGCCCGAGGCCGGCAGCAGGAGATTGCGGAATTCCAGAAAGTCCAGGGCGGTCATGGTCTCCAGCACGCTGACCTGCTGGCCGATCAGCTCCAGGATCTTCCCGATGCGCTTGAGCTTGTGCACGACCTTGCTCAGATCGTCGGAGTTGTCGTTGATGCGGTCCTGGATGAAGACGTGGCGCACCAGGTCGAGCTCGAAGAGGATCTGCTTGAACCAAAGCTCGTAGACCTGGTGGATGATGATAAAGAGCATCTCATCGTTGCCCTGTTCCGGGTTTTGAAAGCTCCTGGGGTGCTGGCTGTTCAGGATCTTATCGAGCTCGATATAGTCTGCATAATACAGATCTTCCATTTATCTCTCCTTGTACGTGTCATTGCGAGCCCCGGCGTGGCGACGCAATCTCACGCTCGGCTATTGGCGGCCGGCGCCAGGGTGGTCGCCTGAAGGGCGGCGCGCAATGACAGATAACGCAGTATAGCACGCCCTTCCCTCCGGTATAATTTGGCGGCTATGACAAAAAAAGTACTCAGAAAGATACGGGCTTTGCTCTTTGACTTCGATGGACTGATCCTCGATACCGAGACGCCCGACGTGCATGCCTGGCAAAACATCTATGCTGAGCATGGCGTTTCCTTCCCGCTTGAATCGTGGGGACAGATCATCGGCGGAATGGGGGTCTCAGACTTTGACGCGGGCATTCATCTGCAAAGCTTGCTCGGTCGCCCGCTGGATCTGCAAGCGTTGCGGGCCCTGCAGAATCAGATCAGTCACGCCCTGGTGGAGCAGCAGGACCTTCTGCCGGGCGTGCTGGATTATCTCGGAGAGGCGAAGCGCCTCGGGCTCCAACTCGCCATTGCCTCCAGCTCGCCCCATTCCTGGGTGGACACGCACGCACAACGGCTTGGCGTCTTTCACTATTTCGATCGAGTGATCTGCGCGGACGACGTGGGCGTGGGCAGGACCAAGCCCCACCCGGATCTGTACCTTCTGGCGCTGGACCGGCTCGGGGTCCGGAAAGACGAGGCGATCGTCTTCGAGGATTCCCCCAACGGGGTCCGCGCGGCGAACTCCGCGGGGATTTTTGTCGTCGCGGTCCCGAATCCGGTGACTTCCCTGCTCGCGATCGAAAACGCTAACCTGACATTAAGATCGCTGGCAGATCTGCCGCTTCACGAGCTGCTTAATCAATTACAATAACCTCCTCAGATCAATCGGAGGAGATCATGACGACTTACAAATTTAGGTGGCAGGGGATTGTCTCGAAATACGCGTTTCCGGAAACATGGCGAAGTGTGTGGCAGGTGTTCAACTCGGTGATTCCATTCTTTACAGGATGGTACTTAATGTACCGGAGCCTCGAGGTGGGTTACTGGCTGACTCTGATCCTGGCTGTGCCCACGGCGGGATTCATGGTGAGGTGTTTCATCATCTTCCATGATTGTTGCCACGGCTCGTTTTTCAAGAGCATCCGGGCAAACGACCGGCTGGGCCTGGTGCTGGGCGTGCTGGTGCTGACGCCGTTCTACCAGTGGAAGCACAGCCATGCCATCCACCACGCCACGGCAGGCGACCTCGACCGGCGCGGCATCGGCGATGTGTACACGATGACGGTGGATGAGTATCTCGCCGCACCGTGGTACAAGAAGCTGGGCTATCGCATCATGCGCAGCCCACTGATCCTGTTCACGATCGGTTCGTTCATCGTCTTTACGCTCACGCATCGCTTCTTTGAAAAGGGCGCCGGGAAGCGTGAACGCAGTAGCGTGATCTGGACCAATATTGCGATCGCGGCTGTCGTCGGGTGGATGATCCTGGAGGTCGGCTGGGCGGCGTTCCTGCTGGTGGAGGTTCCCATCCTGCTGATTGCCTGTGGCGCGGGCGTCTGGCTCTTTTACGTCCAGCACAACTTCGACCCGACCTACTGGGAGCGCCACGCGGAATGGGAGTTCTTCAATGCAGGCATGGACGGCAGCTCCTTTTATAAGCTTCCGAAGCTGCTGCAGTGGTTCACGGGCAATATCGGTTTCCATCACATCCATCACCTCAGCCCCCGGATTCCCAATTACAAGCTGGAGAAATGCCATAATGAGAATCCCGAATTCCAGATCGAACCGCTGACTGTTCAACACAGTTTGAAATCGCTTTTCTTCCGATTATGGGATGAAAAGGAGAGAACGCTGGTAGGCTGGAGCGCTTTGAAGAAGTATAAGAGGGAGACTGTCGAGGCATAATAAACGAGACTGGCGAAAGCCGGTTTCTTCTATTGTTACATCCATACGTGGGTCAGGCTCGCAGAGTGGCCCGACAATTGCTTGTAGTGCGGGTTGCTTTGTGAACCCGCCCTACTTTAAAGCGCCGAAATCATCGCATT
>DAITPI010000168.1:0-8891 GCA_036833655.1 Anaerolineales bacterium
GCTGTTATAGGCCTGGTTCGCTGTGGCGGGGCGCACGAGCAGGGCTCCATACAGTCCCATAGCCACCTGGATCTGCGCACCGGGAGTCAGCCCGGCCTCATAGAGAAAGGTGCCAGGATTGCCGGCCGTAAAGGTATAGGCGGTGAATCCACCGGCCGACACGCCTGCCGTATCGGGAGCCAGGCTCTGCCCCGGAAATACCAGAGAGGTGCTTCCGGGGATGTCGACGTTGTGCAGCGTGACCTGTACACAATCGTTCTGATCCACGTCCAGCACGGGACCGGGGATGGATGCTGCACCCCCTGGGGTGAGCGAATAGCCCCAGATATTGACGGTGGGACCGCCACTATACAGGGTCGTTGTGCCCGTTTTGGCATACAGGTCAAAGGACACGGTGGGGGTACAGGCAGCGTAGGCAGCCGAGGGAGCCGCCGCGTAGCCAAACATCGTCACGACCAGCAGGAGCGCCAGGATCCATTTCATAATTGCTTTCTGCATAATTCTGTGCATGGTAATCTCCTTGCTCAGCCCATACCCCTATGGGCAATTGTTGGGCAGAGGCGGATCGATCCTGAGATAGGTGATCGGACCCGACATGGGCTGCCCAAAGGCATCCAGTTGGAAAAGTGCGTGGTTGTGCGAGATGATGTAATACTCGCCGCACTGATTGAGGGTAGCGCTCCCGGGAGGCAGTGTTTCTGTGACGCCCAGGTAAGGGCTGCCCCCGAAGAATTCTCCCAGCGCCACGTTCACCAGGTCCGGGACAGCGACCGGGACGGGATTGGATGGGCTGTAGCCCTCGGCGTCATGCCACTTGAAGAGCACATCCCAGGTCTGGCCCGGTCCGACGTTGACCGCGAACTTTTCGAAGGAAATATCCTCCCCACCGGGACCCTCTAAGGGATTCCCATCACGCCCAATGACGAGACCATTCTGCCCGTGCGGATGGAAGGGGTAGTCCTCTGTGCCGACATTGATGAAGCGTTCCACAGCAGGATACGGATGAGTGCTGGCGTCGTACGGATAGATACGCGCCAGGGCGCCATAGGGCTGGTCGGGGAGCCAAGATGCGCCGTTATCCGCGATGCTATCGGGAAAGCCGCGGCCATTGATCATCCAGTAGCGGGCGCGGTAGTTGTTCATGTTGAAGTTCAAGCCCTGTTGCATTGCCTGGTGTAGATAGGGATCGATCTCCGACAGGATGGCAATGAACTCCTCCCCGGCTGTGAACTGGCTGTCCGCCCGGTTGTAGACGTAATTTGCGCCCAGCGTCGGACGCACGATCAGTGCACCGAAGAGTCCCATCGCCACCTGCTTCTTGGTGTCCGTACCGCTTTCGTAGATGAACGTGCCTGGCTTGCTGGCAACGAAGCTGTAGGTGACGCTTCCACCGGGAGAGGCGCTGGTGGTCATGGAAGTAAGGATATTCGAGCCGTTGAATTCAGGCTGGGCAGGGGCATTGTTCGCCATCAGATTTTCCTGCCCGGGGAAGATGATCGAGGTGGATACGCTCAAAAAGTTCTGCAGAATGACCGTGACCGTATCCCCCTGATTGACGCACAGGACCGGACCCGGGTGCTGGAAACCGCTACCGGCAAGCCCGTAGCTCCACATGAACATCGTGGTCATGTCTGGCATCATGATATAGCCCGTCTCGGCGGTCAGCGTGAACGTCGGACCCGTGGTGCAGACCAGGCCTGTGGCAGGGCTCGAAGCCTTCGCCCGTGGGAGATGGGCAGAGGGTCCGAATGCCAGCAGCCCGATCAGGAGAATCAGCGCCGGACGCATCCATTTAAAGTTTGATGTATGCATTTTCTACTCCTTTAGAGCGGGAAATAGTCCACCGCGTCGTTGAAGTGCGCCTGCGGACCCAGTCCACCCGTTGGATAGACCCGCACTTCGGTGCGCTGGCCCGCAGCGCCGCCCGCCGTCAGGTTGCTGACCTGGGTGTAGCGACGGTTATAGAGCAGGTAGGTATCGAAACCGTTGCCGCTGCTGCCGCTCCCACCGCTGAACGCCGGCGCTTCGAAGATCACGTCGAAGCTCTCTCCGGCGCCGATCAGCACACTATCGGTATAGTAGCTGGTGTCGGTCCCATCGCGACCTTTCATCGGCGTGGCATCCCGTCCGACCACGCGCATCTCGATGCCAGCCAGAGTCATCGCGGCTTCGCGGTAGCCAAGGTTGGCAAAGCGCAGCAGGACTCGCTCGCCTGCCTCGCACGTGACCAGGGCGGAATGAGGCTGGTATTGAAGGCGTTCGTATCCGGGGAGCGGGAGCAGCTCGCCTGTGTCGGGATCCGTCTGGGTGACGAGCGATTTGGTGGAAGCTGCCACATCGACCGGGGAGTTAGGCAGCAACGTATCGGGATAGACCCGTCCATTGATCAGACTGAAGTCGGCTTTGTAATCCGCCCAGAGGTGTTCCTGGATGTGGGCGCCGTTCCAGCGCGCCTTGAGCCAGACCTCGCTCAGGAACATGGGGAATTCGCGGTCGAATTGCGTGCCGGCATCGTTATAGGCGAAGTTCGCCCCCATCAGAGGGCGGACGAAGACGATGCCTGTCATGCCCATGTGGACGTGCTCCACGTCTTCCACGTGACAGTGGTACATGTACGTGCCCGGGTCGCGCGGCCGGTAGACGTAAGTGAAGAACCCGCCCGTCGGTATCGCCACGGATCCGGTTGGTTCCCCGTCGAAATAGGGGATCACATTGCGAAAGCCGTGCCAGTGTAAGGTGTGCGGGTCGGTGAGGTCGGGGCGCATTTGCAGTCCCAGGTTGGTGACCTGAAGCTTGAAGTCGGCGGGGTCCCCGGGGTCGAACTGGTTCACCCAGAAAAAAGGCGCATTGTGCTGTGCCTTCATCTTCTGGTTCTGCACCTTTTGCTCGGCGGTCAGGCCGCCGACACTATCCACATAGTGCGTTACATCCCGAAACCCGAACATATAGTTTGTGAACGGGGCTGGTGCAAGCACGTCCGGGTGATAAGGCGAGATCGGGGGAGGTGGGTTATACATCCAGCCATCGGTGCCGGCGAAGTAAAGATCGTAATCGCCAGCAGCGCTGACCACCTCTTCAGGCATCAGCGTCTTGCGCAGGAACGAAGGCAGCAGGCTAGCCCCGGCAACGGTCACCGCGGCGCCGCCCGCCAGTTTGAGAAAATCTCTTCGGGAAAAATGCTTGTTCATAGGATCTCCTGTTCTGATCTGGCTGGAGGCCGGCTGCAATTGCCAGCCCCCAGCCAGGAACGGATCGATTACGGCATCGTACCGCCACCAAAGTTATCGAAGCGGGCATCTCCACTGCCTGAAAAACTTCCGGCAAACCAGGTCCCAATGCGGCCGCCGGCCTGTGCCCGCGCTACTGGCCACGGGTTGGCGCCGGAGGTTACGTTGAAGTTGCCGATCTGGGCCCCGTTCTTGTAAAGGAGGACCGTTCCATCCGAGAGCGTCCGGATACCCAGCGTGTCGCCGACTGCAAAGGAAGCGGTAACCGAACCGCGGGTCTGAATGCCCTGGACCGGGGCACGCGTGCGAACGGTCACAGCGCCTGCGCTGTAGGTTACCCGGATGTAAGAGGCATTGGACGAGCTTGTGCTGGTGCCATTGAACTTGAGCATCAAGCCCTGCTCCGTCGAGGAACCGCCCAGGTCAGTGAAGGTAAAGAATGCTTCCTGGTTTGCGCCAAAGGAGGCTGCGCTCCAGTAGGCTTGTCCTCCGGAGCCCTGGACGCGCGCCTGGTTGGTGTTGACGGTGAAGTTGGAGTTCGAGGTCCAGTTTGCGCCGAGGCTGCCGTTTGCACGGTTGAAGTTATCCAGCGTGGAGGTGAGCGGGAAGGCAAGCACCGGCGAGCCGCCGATCTCATCCGCGCCCTTGTCGAAACCGGCGCCCGAAGGCCGCGCCTGGTTGTCGATATCGATGGTGGGCGCGTTCAGAGTGGCGGGCAGCTGCTGATAGGCAGGCACCGCTTTGGATGTCGCGCCGCTATTTACTGCCGCAGAGCCACTCGTGATGTGATAGTCGCCCATGAGCTCGGGAGGCAGGTCGGCGGTCACCATGATGGCGCCGATAAAGTTGACGTTCGTGCGCCAGGAGGTAAAGGAAAGACCCACGTCGTAAGGAGTGATGACCAGAGGATCGACCCCGACGTTGTTTGTCGCACTGGCTGCGGTGCCGGTGGTGACCTGCAGCATTGTGTTCGTGGGCGCAAGCGAGCCACTGCTGTCAAAGGTGCCCATGTCCCAGTGGTTGACCGCAACCGAATCTCCGGGCGCGCCGATCCCTTGCACCATGTTGGTGCCGCGACTCCCGGCCCGGTTATCCCAGAAGATATTGTTGAAGAGCAGTGGGTTGCTGAACGACGGCGAGCCGCCGGGCAACGTGTTCTGCAGCTGGGTGCTGTTCTGCCCCGTTGCCAGACCGGCGGGCATCGCCTGGCCGTTGCTGGTCACGGCGGTGGCTGTTGTGATGTTCTTCATGACCGTGTTGTTGTAGATGCGGACATTGGGCGCATCGTCGAGGGCAATGCCGCCGCCCAGGTGCGTGGACACGTTGTTGACGATCATGTTGTTGTAAACGTTCATCGGGAAGTTGCCTGCCATCAGGAAGCGCAAGCCGCCGCCGTCGTCATCCGCCAGGTTGCTCTGGATCAGGTTGTTGTAGATATTGACCGCGCCCGAGCCTTGGGGTCCGTTGGGCGTGCCGTAATTTGCCAGCGGGTCGACAGGCAGCTCGCCGGCGATCATGATACCCGCGCCCTCATCATAAGAGCGGTTAAAGTAAATGCGATTATCGTGGATGCTGCCGTTGGGGCTGAAGCCGTAGTGACTGATCCCGCCGCCGTACTCGGCCGAGAAGTTTCCGCAGATATCGTTGGAGGCAACCTCATAGCCTTCCGCGCCGTTGAAGAGACCGATTGCACCAGCCAGGTTCGTGCCTCCGTTGGCGAAGATACGGTTGTTGGCGATACGGATGTTGTCGTTCTGCTGATCGGTCAC
This sequence comes from Anaerolineales bacterium, assembly GCA_036833655.1. GTDB lineage: Bacteria > Chloroflexota > Anaerolineae > Anaerolineales > Villigracilaceae > Defluviilinea. The sequence continues at coordinate 4,997 of DAITPI010000168.1, forward strand.
GGGAGCAGGCAGGTTGGGTGTGCCAACACGCAGGGTGCCGAATGCGCCGCCGTTGTTTTGGATCGTGTTGTTGGTGATCTGGAGGTGACGGGCAAACGCGTTGACAAAGATCGCCCCGCCCTGGGTCTCGTTGTTGGCATCCGCTGCATTCCCGGCGCCGGGGCCGAAGACCGCATTCAGGTTGCCCGGGAAGCCCATCTGGTCGCCGCCCCGCAGATCGAAGCCATCGATAGCCGCTTTGAATGTTGAGCCAAACGCGCCCGCTCTGGTAGCGGAGGGGGCTCCGCTATCCGACGCCAGAACATAAATGACTTCGCCGTCTGAAACGTCTTGATTCCCATCCCAGGCCAGACTTGCGATCTTTGCCCGCCAGTTATCGGCCAGCGCCGTGTCACCGCCAAAGGCGATGCCATCGATGATCGAGCCCGGGACCGGTATGTTGTTCGAATAGACCCCGCCGGGTCCCACGCCCTGCAGCTTGACCGGCGCATACAGGATCACGTTCTCATAGTAGGCGCCACGCCCGTTGTAACGCGGGTTGCCCGAATCTGGCAGAGCCGGGTACACGACCACCAGCGAATCTTTGTAGGGGTCTTGCGCGGCGGCTGCGTCGATCGCGCTCTGGATCGTGCTATAGGGTTTGCCCGGACCAACTTCGAAGAGGGAGGGCATGTAGACCGCGCTGACGGTGATAGTGCCGCCGCCAAAATCGTCGAAGCGCGCCTCTGTGCTCGAGGTCGTCCCCGTGCCTTCGAAGCGGACGCCGATACGGCCCGTCCAGGCAGCGCTGGCGGCGACGTTGATCGGGACGCCCACAGCAGTGCCGTTCTTGTATACGATGACACTACCGTCACTGAGTGCCCGCGCGCCCAGCCGGTCACCGGCTGCGAATGTCACACCGCTCAGCACCGAATGAGTCGTAATGGTGCCGCCGGATTTGGAAGCGATACGGACGCCGGGCTGCAAGCCGGAGGCATTGCTGGTGTCGTTGTCGAAAGTCACCTCAACCCAGTGCGCCGCGGAGCCATTGGGCGAGAGTCCGCCATCGTACTTGAGCAGCACTCCCTGCTCGTTCGCGCCAGACTGGTTGGAGACCTGCCGGAACGTAAAGTAGGCCTCCTGGTCCGCGCCGTACAAGGTCGCGAACATCCAGGCGTCCAGAGCATTGTTACCTGTTCGTACACGGGCGTACCCATTGCCCGAGCTGGGTGAATCTACTGCGCTGAAAGCAAGTCCGAGTGAATCATCTGCCCAGCCTGCTGCCAGACCGAGCCCCAGAGTGTTATTACGCTCGAAGGTATCGATCACACCATTCGAGGGGAAGGCGCCCAGCGCCCCACTGGACAACACATGGAAGGTCAGCCCGTTGACCGTGCTCCTCCCGTTCGCTGCTTTAATGGTCAGCTGCTGCGAGCCGCGGGCCGTGCTGGCAGGCACGCTGACCGCGATCTGGGTGTCGCTCCAGGACGTAGTGGGCAGCGGGACTCCGTTGAGCAATACCTGCCCGGTAGCGGATCCGAAGCCAAGACCCATAATTGTGAATGCGCCGGGCCCGCCTGTCAGGTTTACATAAGGCTTGTCCACCGCAAAGAGCTGTGGAGTGGCAACGTCCACCGTGCACATAACCGGCGCAAGAGTCTGCGTACCGGGAATCTGGACCGCCACGCCAACCTGCGTGGGCGCCAGGTCGGTCGGGATCAGCGCGCCCGGGAACGCCTCGAACTCGGCTGCAATGGTGCGGAACTGCGGGTTGTAGTTCGCGTTCCAACGTCCCGGGATGCCCGGATCGTTGCCCACGAAGCGGTATATCCCTGCACAAACGCCGGAGGGCGTAGGGCAGTTGATGCGGTTGGTCGAGGGCATCAATACGTCGAACATGCCGTTATAGTCTGATTCGGCGGTGAAGAGCAGGCGGTTGGCGTAATCGTAGATGCCGACCGGGGCAAATGGAACACCCGCTTTTTCGCCATACAGAACCGATTTGGGATCGCTGGAGAAGTTCAGGTCATCCACGATCAGGCCGGAGAAGCGACCCGGAATGGGCACATCGGTGAACAGGTTGAAGGTCGGAGCAATCGAGCGTTTGTCGCCCAGCGGCACCAGTTTCAGGTCGCAGAGCGGCCGGGGCTGTCCCTCGTATTCCAGCGTACCACCCATTTCGGCAAAGGTGGCATTGACGGTGGGAGTTGAACGTTCGACCACCACACCGTTAGCCACACCGTTCCCGCCTTCGTCGATATAGCCCGTGCCGACAATGGGATCATATCCATCGGTGTCCACCCCGGCTACATCTACAGTGTGCAGCTTGCCAACGCAGGCTGGCGGCGGCACCTGGGGGATGAATTGATCGCCGTTGCCGATATTGATATCTTCTTCTCGGGTCACCCTGTACAAAGGCTGGTCCGGGTGGACGGCATCCGCCTGATACGCGTCGGCTTCCGTGGGTGAGACGATCTCCACCAGGTAGTCGCCAGGGGTGAGAGACTCGAAATCTCCGTTCACGCAGGAGCCTGACTCGGGGTCAAAGCCGCCCGCGCCGAAACATGCATCGCCGAAGCCATAGTTGCCGTCCACGGTCGCGGCAAAATTCTCGCCATCCCAGTTAGGTCCATACTGCACGCCCATCATGGGTGCTTCGAGACAGGTCTCATTGGGGTCGAGCGGCAGCACATCTTCATCCACACCGTGCACAAACGGCACGCCCTCGACGTTGCGCGCGACACATCCGGAAGGCGAGCCTGAACCCTTCGGCTGTTCCCAGGTTTCCGTAATTGCCTGGTTGAGCAGGTCGCCGTGCGCATAAGACCCATCCGGATTCAGCGCATAGAACCCATTCGGGTCGCAGGGGGTAACATCATCGTACGGGCATGGCACCGGCTTATAGAGATTTACGGTGATATCCGGGACGCCAGGCTGCCAGTCTTCCACAGCGGCATAGGACGGGTTTAGCTCGTTGCGGGTAGTGTCATAACTGACCGTGCCGACGATGCCGCCATTCGTACCGGGGCTGTAGGCTTTCACACCCCAATCGAGCCGGCCGCCCAGGCCGATGATCGGCAGCACGTTGACATCCACCCCACTGCCCAGGATGGTGGTTTCTTCAGGCTGGTTATCCGCCTGGAACGTGATGCCCGTGGTCCGGAAGCCATCTGCGTACGCCTCCTCGATGAACCACTGGGTGAGCGGATAGGCGTTCTCCATGTAGTAATAGCCGCTGGAATCGGTGGGAACGAGCGTGGCGCCGCGGTCCATCACGGTGTTGTCGCGCTTGCGCATCACGATGGGGAAATTGGGGATACCGGCTTCTCCGGGATCCTTCTTGCCGTTCTCGTTGTCATCGTTGAAGATGTACCCTTCGAGAGTTGTCCACCAGCCCATCATCGAGATGACGCCAAGATCAACGGTTTCGCCACCCTGGACGGATACGTTCAGGAAATTGAAGATATGGTTTTGGGGCTCATCCCAGATACCCAGGGCATAATCTCCATCGGGAACACCGGAAATGGTAAATGTACCATCGGGGTTGCCCTTGCCAATGTAGACCGCGCTGTCACCGCCATTCAAGTCAGACAAAGCGACCCAGGGGCTATCGATGGGGAAATCTGGCTTGCCACCGAGCAGACCGGGCTCGCCGGTAATCCCGCCGGTGGGAGGCCAGTAGGCATTGACAGAGACGGCCACGCCCTTGATCTTGCCGCTTCCGCTCGCCAGCGTATCCGTCGGCCGCACAAAGCCAAAAATGGCGACCGGGAAGGGTTCGCCCGCCACGACAAACTCTGTATCGTAGCCGGTGGCGCCCTCCATCAGCCACCAGTCCCAGTCCTGGTTTCCTTCCAGGGTCGTGGTCTGGATCCAGTCGGTGCCGCCCGGTCTGACAGCCACCAGGGCATAGCGT
>DAITPI010000169.1:0-3088 GCA_036833655.1 Anaerolineales bacterium
CGCAACACCGTTGTGGCGGACGATATCAACATGATGAAGTGGTAGGGACGATATGATCAATGAAGTATTGGCAACTCAGCTGGCATGGCTGATCCCACTCCCTCCGGTTTTGGCGTTCGCGTTAATCGTGTTGTTCACAAACCGAAGTAAGGCATTAAGCCACACTATTGCTGTTGGCGCCGCATTCCTTTCGTTTCTGGCGAGCATGCTCCTGACGATTTTCTATGCCTTCCGTGTAGAGCATTTTGGTGAGCATGCAATCGAATCCTCGGTGAGCTGGCTGCCGCTGGGCGAATCGGCGGACACCTACTTCCGGATCGGCGTGCTGGTGGATCCTACCACGGCCGCGGTCCTGTTCTTTGTGGCGATCACGATCTTCATGATCTTCCTCTACAGCGTTGGCTATCACAACTATGGCCAGCCAAAGGGTGATCACGACCACAAGGGTTTGCCGCCTCACGGCGCCACCGTGGAAGAACATGGACATCCGCATACGGTCCCCTCGGTCGAGCCGATGTATTCCCGCTTCTTTGCCTTCCTCGGCTTATTCGCCTTTGGGATGTACGTGCTGGTGCTGTCCGATAATCTCCTGACCTTCTTTGTCGGCTGGGAGATCATGGGCCTGTGCTCCTACCTACTGATCGGCTTCTGGTACGCCAAGCCTTCGGCGCGCGATGCGGCGGTCAAGGCGTTCATGACCACTCGTATCGGCGACGTGTTTATGCTGCTCGGCATTGCCTATCTCTACTCTGCCACCGGGACGCTCTCCTTCCGCCAGATCTTTAGCGAAGAAGTGCTGCACACGCTGGCCTCTGTACCGAGTGGTTTCCTGGGCTTCTCTGCGGCCGGTTTGATCGGCCTGTTGCTCTTCATCGGGACCATCGGTAAATCGGCGCAGTTCCCGCTGCACGTCTGGTTGCCGGACGCGATGGAAGGCCCCACCCCGGTCAGCGCCCTGATCCATGCGGCGACCATGGTTTCGGCGGGCGTGTACGCGGTCGTGCGCATGTTCCCGCTGATCAGCCTCGACCCGCAGACCATGACCATCGTGGCGTTCATCGGCGCGTTCACGGCGATCTTTGCCGCCTCCATCGCAGTGGCGCAGAACGACATCAAGCGGGTGCTGGCGTACTCCACGATCTCGCAGCTGGGCTTTATGATCGCGGCGCTCGGGATCGGCGCGTATGTGGCTGCTGTTTTCCACCTGATTACCCATGCCTTTTTCAAGGCGTTGCTCTTCCTCGGTTCCGGTTCCGTGATCCATGGCATGGAGCATGGCGTCCTGCATACGGGCAATCACCACGTCGACCCGCAGGACATGTTCAACATGGGCGGCTTGCGCCGTAAGATGCCGATCACGTTCTGGACGTTCCTGATCGGTGGTTTTGCGCTTTCCGGTTTCCCCCTAGTCACGGCCGGTTTCTGGTCGAAAGATGAGATCCTGGCGGATGCGTTCGGGCACGGTCACTGGGCGGTCTTCCTGACTCTGGCAATTGCGGCCTTCATGACTGCGTTCTATACGATGCGCCAGATCACCCTGACATTCCTCGGCGAACCCCGCACCAAGGAAGCGGAACACGCCCAGGAGACTCCCTGGACGATGACCGTTCCATTGATCATCCTGGCGATCTTTGCGGTGGCCTATGGCTGGGTGGGCATTCCGGAGGAGTTCCCTTTGCTCGGCGGTATCCTGCCGAACTGGCTGCACGAGTTCGTCGGTGGGACGCTGGCGGAGCATCCGGAAGCACTGGCATTCAACCCGATCCCGTTGCTCACGTCTCTGGTTGTCGCTCTCGGGGGACTGTATCTGGGCTGGTTGACCTACCGGAATGTTAGTTCGCCCGCGCAAGACCGCTTCCAGATCCCTCTTCTCAAGAACAAGTATTACTTTGACGAGTTCTATGATCGGGTCTTCGTGAAGCCGGCGTACTGGTTCGCAGAAAACGTCGTTTACAAGTTCCTGGATCAGGGCGTCATAGACGGCATTCTCCATATCTTCGGTCCCGTCACAGACAGGCTGGGCTCGATTATCCGTAATTATTTCGACCTGCCCGTCATCAATCGCTTCTTCGGCGACGGTTCGGCGGAGGTCACATACCGGGCCGGGGACCGGCTGCGGGCAATCCAGACGGGACGTATCCAGCAATACCTGATGCTGGCTTTGGTGGTGTTCATTACCATCGGTGCGGCTCTCTATTTCTTCCTGCTCGCCTAAGGAGTCAATGATGAACTTCATCGATGCGCATCTTCTCTCTCTGATCCTGTTCGTCCCAGCCATCGCCGCGGTCGTGCTGCTGTTCCTGCCGGAAGGTGAAAACAAGTTATTCCGCTGGTTCGCGCTTGGGGCGAGCCTGATCCCCTTCGTGTTGTCGCTGGTCGTCTGGTTCCGCTTCAACCCGAACCAGCCTGGCTTTCAATTCGAAGAGTCCACCGTCTGGTACCAGGCGATTGGCTCATCTTTCCACCTGGGTGTGGATGGTCTCTCGCTCACCATGGTCTTGCTGACGACGTTGCTCACCCCCCTTGCTATCCTGGCATCCTTCACCATTACCGATCGCGTCAAATGGTATATGATGCTTTTCCTCTTCTTGGAAACGGGCATGCTCGGCGTCTTTATGGCCCTCGATCTGTTGATCTTCTTTGTCTTCTGGGAAGTGGGTTTGGTGCCGATGTACTTCCTCATCAACCAGTGGGGGAGTGCCAACCGCAACTACGCCTCGCTCAAGTTCCTGATCTACACCATGGGTGGCTCGCTCGGACTCCTGCTCGCGATCCAGCTGCTGGGCGTTCGTTTCGGGACATTCGATCTGCTCGTGTTGTATGATAAATGGAATTCGCTCAACGCGGCCGAGCCATGGCTTGGCATGTCTGTTGGGACCGTGAAGACGATTGCCTTCTGGGCTTTTGCCATTGCCTTTGCGATCAAGGTGCCCATCTGGCCCTTCCACACCTGGCTCCCGGATGCCCATACGGAAGCTCCAACGGCCGGATCGATGATCCTGGCGGGTGTGCTGCTCAAGCTTGGCGCGTATGGCTTCCTGCGCCTCATCCTGCCCTTGTATCCGGTCGAGGCAAAGATCTTTGCCGG
>DAITPI010000169.1:3188-8874 GCA_036833655.1 Anaerolineales bacterium
GCTTCCTGCGCCTCATCCTGCCCTTGTATCCGGTCGAGGCAAAGATCTTTGCCGGAGCGCTGGCTTTGCTTGCCACGGCGGCAATTGTCTTTGGCGCCTTTGCGTCCTACGCCCAGACAGATTTCAAGCGTCTCGTCGCCTACTCCTCGGTGAATCACATGGGTTTTGTCGTTCTCGGCATTGCAGCGGCTGCATTCGCCGCAGGCACGACGGACGCAACCATCGCTTTGAACGGCGCCATCCTGCAGATGTTCAACCACGGCTTGTCGGCGGCAGGCATGTTCTTTCTCGTCGGCGTGATCTACGAGCGGACGCATACCCGTGATCTGGAAAAGTTTGGCGGCTTGTTCCCGCTCGTGCCGGTGTACGGCGGTATTCTGATCTTCACCAGCATGGCTTCGCTTGGCTTACCTGGACTTAACGGCTTTATCTCAGAATTCCTCGTTGTGAGAGGCTCATGGCCCATCCTGACCGTCTACACGGCGATCTCGATGCTTGGTCTGCTCTTCACGGGCGCGTACATCCTGAAGGGGATCCAAAAAGTACTGCACGGGCCTTTGAACGAGCACTGGGCGCATGGGGAACACCGCCTGACGGAGATCAATACGCGCGAGATCCTTGTCATGGTTCCGTTGATGGCACTCATCTTATGGATCGGTATCTGGCCCGCATGGATCCTGGATGTAATCAACAAAGCTGTGGTCATGCTGTTCTAAGAGGTGGATGATGAATTTCCCTGTTCTGAGTGTCATCACGTTTACACCGATGGTGGCGGCTGTCTTGATCCTGCTGCTACCTGCCCAGCGAAAGAATGAGACCCGGGCCGTGGCCCTGGCTGCAGCCACCTTCGCGCTGATCCTCTCCTTCTGGACCTACTTCAACTACGATCAGGCGGTCGGAGGCTATCAGTTTATTGAAAAGTACAACTGGCTTCCCGCCCTGGGCATCGGCCTGCACTTCGGCGTGGACGGCATGAGCGCGCCTCTGGTGTTGCTGACGGGCGTCGTCATGTTTACCGGGGTGCTGATCTCGTGGGGTGACGATCATCCACATGTGATGGCGGGTATCCAGGATCGCCCGCGCGAATTCTTTGCGTTCCTGTTCATCCTTGCCAGCGGCGTGTTCGGTGTGTTCGTCTCTCTCGACCTGTTCATGCTGTTCTTCTTCTATGAGATCGCGGTCTTCCCCATGTACCTGCTGATTGCCATCTGGGGCTGGGTGGTGACCCGCGAATACGCGGCAATGAAGCTGACCCTTTACCTCTTCATCGGCTCTGTGGTTTCTCTCGTCGGTGTGCTGGCGATGTACTGGGTGCAGTATCAAAACACAGGTGTGCTCAGCTTCGACATGCTTGCCATGGAAAATGCCGGGTTTTCGCAGACCTTCCAGAATATATGGTTCTTGCCGGTCTTTCTCGGCTTCGCCGTGCTGGGTGGTATCTGGCCCTTCCACAACTGGTCGCCGGACGGTCACGTTGCGGCACCGACAGCGGTTTCCATGTTCCATGCAGGGGTGCTGATGAAGCTGGGCGCGTTTGCCGCGTTGCGGGTAGGCATCATGCTGCTGCCCCAGGGCGCGCAGACCTGGAACTGGCTGATCATGCTGTTCGCGGCGGTGGCGGTTGTCTACGGAGCATACATCGCTTTCGTGCAAAAAGACCTGAAATACATGATCGGCTTCTCCTCGGTCTCTCACATGGGACTTGTCATGCTTGGCTTCTCCACGCTCAATCGCGCGGGTCTCACCGGTGCGGGCGTGCAGATGTTCTCGCACGGGGTGATGACAGCTCTCTTCTTTGCCATTACCGGCATGATCTATGACCGTTCACACACGCGGCAGATTCCCGAGCTTGGCGGCATGAGCAAGATCATGCCGTTTGCGACGATTGGCTTCATTATCGGCGGTCTGGTGTCCATGGGTATGCCAGGATTTTCAGGCTTCGTGGCAGAATTCCCCATCTTCATGGGCGTGTGGGGCGCGCAATGGCTGGTTGCCGTGATCGCAAGCATTTCCATCGTCATCACCGCAGCCTATATCATGCGCAATATCCGGCAGGTCTTTTTCGGGGATGTGCCCGCCAAGCTGGAGGGGCATATGACCGACGTGACTGTGCTCGATAAAGTTGCCATCACAACCTTGTGCCTGTTCATGATCGTCATCGGCTTATTCCCCAGCTTCATGGTGCCGATGGTGCAAACAGGTGTCAAGCATATATTAGATCTGCTGGGAGGTGCCTAATGTTTACTTCCACTGCGTTCGCATCGATCCTCCCGGAAATCCTCATCCTCCTCGTCGCTGTCCTTCTGTTGATTGTGGAGCCGTTCTGGAAGGAAGACCAGCGCCGCAATGCCGGCTGGTTCACGGCTGCCGGCCTCCTGATCGCGATGGTCCTCAGTTTGCTCTTCGGTCAGCCCGGTGAACCCACCACAACCCTTGGGGGAATGGTCCGCTTCGACTGGCTGGGGTTCTTCTTCAAGATGCTCTTCATGTTTGCGGGCGCCGCCACCGCGCTCTTGCTCATGGACAATGAAAGAATCGGGCATCGTGGCGAGGCCTATCTTCTGTTGCTGGCATCCCTGATCGGCATGAACCTGATGGCGGTTGCCTCGGACCTGGTCATGCTCTATCTGGCGATCGAGACCACTTCCATTCCTCTGTATGTGCTCTCCGGCTTCATGCTGGGGGATCCGAAATCCACCGAGGCTGGTTTCAAGTACCTGCTCTTCGGCGCCTTGACCTCCTCGGTCATGCTTTATGGTTTCAGCCTGCTCTTCGGCTTCGCCGGGACAACGGATATCTATCAACTGGCAGGATTGTTCAGCTCGGGCGGGCTCTCTCCGCTTGTTGCGCTCGGGGTCGTGGCTCTGATCCTGGTGGGCGTCGGCTTCAAAGTATCCATTGTGCCGTTCCATTTCTGGGCGCCGGATGTGTACGAAGGCGCGCCCACCCCGGTGGCAGGCTTCCTTTCGACGGCCGCGAAAGCAGCGGGATTCGCCGTGCTCGTGCGCCTTTTCTTCGTCGCTTTCCCGGACCCGAACATCGCCCAGTACTGGACGGTGGCGCTGGCGATCCTGTCCGCCGTGACGATGACGGTCGGCAACCTCCTGGCGTTGCCTCAGACCAATATCAAGCGCCTGATCGCGTTCTCCTCTGTATCGCATGCCGGGTACGCGATGATCGGCGTGGTGGCACTCAGCCAGCTTGGTGCTGCAAGCGTCGTCTTCTACCTGGCAGCCTATATCCTGACGAACCTGCTTGCTTTCGGGATCATTATGGCATTCAGCCGGGTAACGGGACTCGAGGATCTGAAGGACTATGCAGGGATGAGCCGCCGGTCGCCCTGGCTGGCGCTAATGATGCTGGCAGCGTTCCTCTCCCTGGCTGGCATGCCTCCGTTCGGCGGATTTGTCGCGAAGGTCTTCGTGTTTGCCGCAGGCATCCAGGCAGGTTACGTCTGGCTCGTGATCGTAGGCATCCTCAACTCGATTATCGGCGTATACTACTACTTGAACGCCATGAAATATGTTTACCTCTATCGCATGCCGGAACAGGATGAAGAGCAGCATCCCGTTCCCATGAGCCGCCCCTATGCGCTGGCGCTGGCGGTCCTTGTGATCGGCGTGATCTTGATCGGGACCGTGTTTGCCCCCTGGTTCAGCTGGTCTGAAACGGCGGCGTTGAATTTGTTTTGACTTTCGAAAGAGGCGACTTAAGTTATCCGATTTGACATACTTCGAGCCTGTCAGTTATAATCGTGCAACATGGCACAATCAGAACAGAAAGGCAGGCGCATCCTCAACACGCTGCTCGTTGTGATGATCGGACAGGTCGGATGCCTGACGCTGATTATCATCCTGGCGTCTGTTTTTGGTGGGTTGTGGCTCGATCGAACGTTCGGTACAAAGCCGGTTTTTACACTGGCTTTGTTATTTGCTGGAATTCCCGTGTCGGTCCTGGTGATGCTGGTTGTGGCGCGCAGGACGCTGGCACGGTTGAAAGAAGAAGCTGAAACACCGAAGGACACCGATATTTCGTCGTAGGAGGCGGATTTGGAACAAGTACAACGCAGACCCTGGCGCCGTTGGGTCGTTCTCGTGCTCATGATCGCCGGCTTTATTTTGGGCGGCATATTTGTGCCGCTCCAGCCGGAGATCGTCGTAGCTCCGGAAAAACTGAGCTACACGCCGCTGTTTACTCTGCCTGTTATAGGCGACTTCTACCTTGTAAACACACTTCCCACGCTTGCCATCACCATTATTTTGCTAGTGGTAATTGCGTATTTCGCCAACCGTTCGCTGAAACAGAGCGCACAAACGGATCTGGTTCCGCGTGGGATCGGCAACGTGATAGAAGCGATCCTGGAGGTGCTTTATAACCTCACCGAAGGCTCGGCGGGCAGCAAGTGGGCAAAGGCGATCTTCCCCTGGTTTGCCACGATCCTGATCTACGTGTTGTTTGCAAACCTGCTGAAGTTGATCCCAGGCTTCGAATCTATTGGGCTGATCAAGGAAGCGCATGGCGAAGGCGGACACGCCTACACCACCCTGGTCGGCAATCTAAAGATGCTAACCCCTGAACACGGGGAGTATGTGCTCTATCCCTTCTTCCGTGGCATTTCGGTAGACCTGAACTTCACTGCGGCTCTCGCGCTCATTGCTGTGGTCATGATCCAGGTCATTGGATTTCGGGCACAGGGCGCAGGCTATCTCAGCAAATTCTTCAACACGCGCCGTATGTTCAAAGTGCCATTTTTTGGCGCGATGGATTTCCTGGTGGGGCTGCTGGAGCTGATCTCGGAGCTTTCCAAGATCCTCTCGTTTGCCTTCCGTCTGTTCGGAAATATGTTTGCAGGGATCGTGCTGGTTGCCATCGTAGCAGGCTTGCTGGGCAGGTTCTCCATTTTGCCGGCGATGGTGATGATGTTCGAGTTGTTTGTCGGTATCATTCAGGCGTTCGTGTTCGGGATGTTGACCATGGTCTTTATGGCGCAAGCCACGCAGGGTCACGGCGAAGAACATGCAGAAAGCCATTAATCTCAATCTAACACAGGAAAACCCTAAGGAGGCTTGATATCATGGAAGGAAATATCTTAGATGCGATGCGCTATGTAGGCGCAGGCCTGGCGATGATCGGCGCGGCGGGCGCAGGTGTGGGAATTGGTCTTAGTGTACAGGGCGCCCTGACCGGTATGGCGCGCAACCCCGACACCTATGGCAACTTGCTGACGAATATGATCCTCGGCATCGCATTCTCGGAAGCGATCGCGATCTACTGCCTGGTGATCGCCTTCCTCATGCTCTTCAAAGTTGTGTAATCAGATAGGAGCAATGCATGGAAGCACTTGGTATTAATCTCGGCTTGCTGATTGTTCAGATCATCGCGTTCATCATCGTATTTCTCACGCTGAACGCCTGGGTCTACCAGCCGATGTTGAACATGATGGAGAGCCGCAAACAGAAAATTGCCCAGGGGCTGGAAGATGCCCGGGTGGCAGCCGAAGCGCGTGCCAACGCGGAGAAAGAAGCTGCCAAGATCATCACCGACGCGCAGACCGAAGCAAGCAAGATCGTGCGCGAAGCGACCGAGCGTGCTGCGACGGCCGGGCAGGATGTGAAAGCTGCTGCCGAAGCGGAAGCGGCGAAAGCCCGTAAAGCTGCCGTTGCCGAAGCCAAGGTGGAGCGCAACA
>DAITPI010000170.1:0-8870 GCA_036833655.1 Anaerolineales bacterium
GGTGAAGCAACCAAGACAAGGCTGGTTCCATTGAAACCAGCCTTGTAGATAGACGCTATATCTTTGCCCGCCGCAATCGCAGGCTATTGCTCACCACAAAGACGCTGCTGAACGCCATCGCGCCAGCTGCCAGGATCGGGTTGAGAAAACCAAGAGCCGCTGCCGGGATCAGGATCACATTGTAGAAAAACGCCCAGAACAGGTTCTGTTTTATCGTGCGCAGGGTGTTGCGCGAGAGTGAGATCGCCCGCGCCACCCCACGCAAGTCACCGCTCATGAGGGTCACCGGCGCGGCTGCCATGGCGACATCGGTCCCGGTGCCGATCGCGATCCCCACGTCCGCCTGGGCGAGCGCCGGCGCATCGTTGACGCCATCGCCCACCATCGCGACTACGGCGCCATTTGCCTGCAGTTTCTTCACCTCTGTGGATTTGCCCTCGGGTAGCACTTCTGCCAGCACTTGATCCACGCCGACCTGTCGCGCGATCGCTTCCGCGGTCTTCTGGTTGTCCCCGGTGATCATTGCCACCTGCAAGCCCATGCGGTGCAGCTCTGCAATTGCTTCCTTCGAGCCTTCTTTCAAGGTGTCAGCCACGGCGATCACGCCTTCCACGTGCCCATCCATCGCGACGAGCATGGCTGTCTTCGCCTCACTCTGGAGACGAGTGACTTCGGACTCCAGCCCATTGAGTGACCAGCCATGCGCCTGGATCATGCGCGCGTTACCGATGGCAATGTTCCTTCCTTCGACCTCCGCCTGGACGCCATGACCCGGCTCCGCGACGAACCCGGCCGCCTCCGCCAGGCGCAGTCCGCGCGTGGTCGCCTCAGCCCAGATGGCTTCGCCAAGCGGATGCTCACTGCCTTTTTCCACCGATGCGGCAAGACGCAACAACTCCTCCTTTGGCAGCCTGGCACCCGTGACGATGTCAGTGACCGCGGGTTGGCCCTTTGTGATCGTCCCGGTCTTATCCAGTACAACCACAGAGACGTTCCCGGCGCGCTCCAGGGCTTCGCTGGTGCGGAAGAGGATCCCTGCCTCAGCGCCTTTGCCCGTGCCCACCATGACTGCGGTCGGCGTGGCAAGCCCCATCGCACACGGACAGGCAATCACCAGCACCGCGACCATGTTGATCAACGCCCGTGTGAACTGGTCATCGATTGGCGACGCAATGAAGTACCATGCCGCAAACGTAAGCAAGGCTATCGCAATGACAACCGGCACAAAGATCGCCGAGACCTGATCTGCCAGTTTCTGGATTGGTGCCTTGCTTCCCTGCGCGTCTTCTACCAGCTTGATGATCTGCGCCAGGGCCGTCTCCCTGCCTACTCGGGTCGCTTCGAATTTCAGCAAGCCAAGCTTGTTCAACGTCGCGCCGATCACCGGGTCGCCCTGCTTCTTTTCCACAGGCAGGGATTCGCCGGTCAGCATGGACTCGTCGACCGAGCTGCGCCCCTCGACGATGACGCCATCCACGGGAATCGTCTCGCCGGGCTTGACCAGGACCAGGTCGCCGACGCGCACATCGTCCACGGGGATTTCGGTCTCGATCCCGGTACGCACGACGCGGGCAGTCTTGGCGCGCAAGCCTACCAGCTTCTTGATCGCTTCGGAGGTGCGGCCCTTGGCACGTGCTTCCAGATATTTTCCGAGCTTGATCAGGGTGATGATCACCGCCGCGGTCTCATAGTACACGTGCCCGGCGAGCCATCCAAACGTAATGGGCAGGGAATAGAAGAAAGCGGCCGACGAGCCCATCGCAATGAGCACATCCATGTTCGCAGATCTGTTGCGCAGCGCCTTGAAGGCGCCGACGTAGTACTGCCAGCCCACATAAAACTGGACGGGAGCGGCGAGCGCCAGCATGAGCCAGTTGGTCCACGGCGCGGGCCTGGCAGTCATGCCTTCCATGGCGCCCATTTCATAGAACATCGCAGGCAACAGGTTGAAGTCACGCGCCATCGCAAAGAGAAACAGGGGCACTGTGAAGATCAAACCGATGACCAGCAGACGGCGCTGCTCATTGATCTCCTGTTCACGCGCCCTGGCTTCTGCATCTTCTGCTTCTCCGCCCAGCTCAACAGCTTCAAAACCGGCCGAGGCAACCGCCCGGCGCAGCTCCGCCTGAGTTACGATGGTCGGCACATATTTCACGCGCGCTTTTTCGGTCGTAAAGCTGACCTGGGCTTCGAGCACACCTTCCAGGCTGGAGAGCGCCTTCTCGAGGCGGCGCGCATCGTTATCATCTGCCAGACGCTTGATAATAAGATCCGCTTCCCCGGTTGCCACGCCATATCCGGCGCGGTTGACACGCGCGATCATATCGCCCAGCCCGAGCCTGGAGGCATCGAATTCCACCGTGGCGCGCTCCGAAGACAGATTGACAACGGCTGTATTCACGCCATCTAGTTTCTTGAGATTACGCTCCACCGTGGCGACACAGTTTGCGCAGGTCATTCCCGTAATTGGTAATGTGAGTTGTTTTGTTTCAGACATAATAGTTCATCCAGGTCCGTGCGATTGAAGCAAATTCGTAAAAGAGGAGATTGCTTCGGCGGAAGAACACCGCCTCGCAATGACACTAATTTTGTGTTAAATCCAGTCGCCTCAGCAACTGCGCGTTGAGCGCTACAATGACCGTGCTCAGCGACATCAATAGCGCGCCGACCGCCGGCGAGAGCAGGACTCCCGCCCCGGCAAGAATGCCAGCTGCCAGCGGCAGGGCAACAATGTTATAACCGGAAGCCCACAGCAGGTTCTGGATCATCTTCTGGTAACTGGCGCGGCTCAGCTTGAAGACCTTCACCACATCCAGCGGGTTGCTCTTCACCAGGATAATGCCTGCCGATTCGACCGCCACATCCGTACCGCTGCCAATTGCAATGCCGACATCCGCTCGCGCCAGGGCGGGTGCATCGTTCACACCATCCCCCACCATCGCCACACGTTTACCCTGCTTCTGCAAATCCATCACCTTCTGGTCTTTATGCTCGGGCAGAACTTCGGCAAAATACAGGTCTATGCCCAGCTCCTCAGCAACCGCTTTGGCAACATCCTTGCTGTCTCCCGTAAGCATGGCGACCCGGATATTCATCTGACGCAGGCGCTTCACCGCTTCATAGCTTTCCGGACGGATGACATCTGCCAGTGCAAATGCAGCAGCAATCTTCTGATCCTGGACAAGAAAAACAACCGTCTGGCCCCTGGCTCCGGCAGCAGCCGAGAATTCAGTCATCGCCTGGTCAGGCTGAATGTGTAGCGATTCCAGCAGCCGCGGGCCGCCGACCCAGGCGTCCGTCCCATCGACCCGGGCGCGAACGCCGCGTCCTTTCAGGGCTTCGAACCCGGATACCTTGGGTGGCTGCAGATTTCGCTCCTGAGCGGCTTTATAGACCGCTCTCGCAATAATGTGCTCCGAGTCACCTTCCAGCGCAGCGGCTAACGCCAGGGCTTTGCTTTCTTCTGTGCCGTCCGCGGCTTTGACCGCAACCACGCCCTGCTCACCTTTTGTCAGCGTGCCGGTCTTATCGAAGATGATCACGTCGATCTCGCGCGCGGCTTCCAACGCCAGGCGGTCCCGGACCAGGATGCCATTCTGCGCCGCGGACGTGGTGCTGATCGCCACGACTAGCGGGACCGCCAGCCCCAGCGCATGTGGACAGGCAATCACCAGCACAGAGACGACGCGTTCCAATGTGAATAGATTGAACCCAATCGAAAGCGTCCACAGAAGCGCGGTCAGAGCTGCCACACCGACTGCCAGATAGAACAACCAGCCTGCAGCTTTGTCAGCAAGGATCTGCGTCTTCGATTTGCTCTGCTGGGCGTCACGGACCAGACGCATGATGCCCGCCAGAGCCGTCTGTTCCCCTGTCGCCGAGACTCGCACACGCAGGCTGCTATCTGCGTTGATGGTCCCGGCGATGACCTTCGAACCCACCACTTTTTTGACAGGCTTCGACTCCCCGGTGATCATGGATTCGTCCACGTCGGAGCCTCCATCTTCCACCACTCCGTCCGCAGGGACACTTGCACCCGGGCGGACCAACACCAGGTCGCCTGCCCGGAGCCGCGAGACCGGCATGGTATGCGTGCTTCCATCCGGCATGATATGCTCGGCGGTGTCCGGCATCAGCTTTGCCAGCGCATCCATCGCGCCCGAGGCCTGGCGGACGCTGCGCATCTCGATCCAGTGACCAAGCAGCATGATGTCGATCAAGGTAACCAGTTCCCAGAAGAAGCCTTCCCCCAGGTTCGCAAAAACCGCGGCGAGGCTGTAAAGGAACGAGACCGAGATCGCCAGGGAGACCAGCAGCATCATACCCGGTTGCCGGTTCCGGATCTCCGGTATCGCCATTTGGATAAACGGCACGCCGCCATACAGGAACACGATTACCGCAAACAGCGGCGCGATCCACTCGCTGCCAGGGAACTCAGGCATCCGGAAGCCGAACCACATCTGCAGCATCGGCGTATAGAGCAAAACCGGAATACTCAGCAGCAGCGAGACCCAGAACCGCTGGCGAAACATCTCTTCATGGCCCGCATGATCCACGTGCCCGGCGTGCTCGCCCGTCTCAGGTTGATGAGCGCCGTGTGCCGCACGATCGATATGACCGGCATGAGCATCTACAGGCGCGTGCTCTTCGTGTTTCATTTCTCCATGACCAGCATGATGTTCCTGATTCTCGGAAGCTACCATTAAAGCCTTGCCAATCTGCCCCGCAGGGGGCCAAGGGAATGCAAGTTCCCTTGTAACTAAATCGAAATCAATCCTTCGGCGGGATAATCGATCTCAGCCAGCAAAGCCTTGATCTTCTCCTCGCTTGCCGGTGGCTCAAACGTAATTTGAACCTTTTTTGTTCCCTGGTCGGCCTTGACCGACTGGACGCCCTGTAATTCGCCTACTTCCATCTCGATCGTGTGGGTGCAATGCCCGCAATGAATGGCAGGAACGTTGTATGTAACAGTGGTCATGTTTTTCTCCTTGGTAGAAAATGATAATGTTTATTCTGCGGGCAGGACAGTCAGTTTGCCGATCATCCCGGCTTCCTTATGTCCCTCCACCGAACAGAATACTTCGTAGGTACCCGGCTGCGAAACCGTCAATTGCAGGACGCTGGATTCGCCGGGTCTCGCAGATACGTGGAGATCATAATTCTCTTTCTCTCCATGAGCATGGTGCGCGTTCGAACCGCTGTCCTGGATCACCTTTGTGGTCGCCTCGATCTCAGCGATGACAAAATCATGCTCGATATTGCCCCGATTATCCACCGTCAGGGAGATCGGCTGACCGGCAGAGATCGTCAGAGAGGAGGGAGCATACGCGAAATCCGTCATCTCCACAGTCAGTTCGTTGGACGGCTGCGCTGGTTGTGCAGCGCAGGCGGATACCAGCACGAGCGGAACGAGCAAAAAGAGTGTCTTCTTCAACATGAATCAACCTCGATTAGACTTTTGTCGACATCTCGAAAACTTCGGTAATTTCCTTCAGCACGCGTTCGCGTTCCTTGCGGTCGGTACCCTGGATCGCCGTGATAACGCACGAATTCAGGTGATCCTCCAGGATCTTGGAGCTGACCTTGTTCAAGGCTGCTTCTACCGCCTGGATCTGGCGAATTACGTCGATGCAATAGGCGTCTTCTTCCACCATGCGGATGACACCCCGCAGGTGGCCTTCCACCGTTTTTAGCCGTCTGATTGCGCTGTCATTTTCCATAGATACCTCATCCATTGATAAAGAAAGAGCGACCTGATTTTTTCTTACCCCCCCCGGGGGGGAGGGGCACTGGAATAATAACATACGGGCGGAGCTCAAGTCAAGCCACCACTTACGCCAAATGTAACAAATCGGGCATGCAAATTAGCCTATAAGGAGTAGAATAATCTTCATGAAGATTGATCCTGCTCAATTACGGCGCGTGAATGTCTTCCGGGATGCCACCGATGAGGATTTGCAGCTATTTGCCGAGAAAGGCATCCCGCGCACCGTCGAGGAGGGTGAGTTCTTCTTCTTTCAGGGGGACCCTGCCACCTATTTCTACGTTCTGGTCTCGGGCAGAGCCAAGCTACTGCAGACCAATCCTGCGGGACAACAGGTCAATTTGCGAACGATCAATGAATGGCAAATGTTCGGTGCTCTGGGCGCCGTGCGTGAGAATGCGGTCTATCCGGCGACCGCCCAGGCACTGGAACCAAGCACGGCGCTTGCCATCGAGAGCAGCTTCCTGAAGGAAATGCTGCAAACCCGCCCGCATCTGAATATCAACCTGATGCAGCTGATGACGAGTTACATCATGGAAATGCAGGAGCGCTACCGGGAGCTGGCAACGGAACGGGTCGAGCGCCGGATCGCGCTCACCATCCTGCGGCTCGCCGGGCAGGTGGGCAGGCGTGCGGAGGGCAAGGAGACAATCGTGGAGCTGCCCCTCTCCCGGCAGGACGTGGCGGAAGCCTCGGGGACGACGATCTACACCGTTAGCCGGGTGCTCGCGGACTGGGAGCGGCGCGGACTGGTAGAAGCGGGCCGCGAGCGGGTCCTGATCCGGAATCCACACGGGCTGGTACAGATTTCTGAGGGACTGGACCAGTAACCGGCCTCGTTCGAAACTGAAAAAGCACGCAAGATCTGCGTGCTTTTTGTTTTTCCTTATTTGCGCTGGCGCAAAGAGGGATATTTCACAATCGGGTATCTTTAGGGCGATGGACACACCTGTAATCGACATCCATTTGACGGTTGATGAAATCCTGCAGCGCTGGCCGCAGGCGTTTTCGATCTTCATGAAGAACAAAACAAAGTGCCCCGGCTGTTTTATGCAGCAATTTTGCACCCTCAAGGATGTGGCAGAGACGTACCAGATTTCCACCGCGAGATTAGTGGCGGAAATTGAGAATGTGTCCGGTGAGTCATATTAACCAAAGGAGTATCCGATGAAGAATTTATTTAGACTGTTTGCTGTGCTCGTGGCGATCTCTGTCCTGATCTCTGCCTGTGGTGGCGGCGCCAAGAACGAATCCACATCCGCGGATCTGCAATTGCCGGAAGGCAAGGTGGTGGAATATACCCTCGAGACCAGCATGATGGATGGCCAGATGTCTTTCATGGGTGTCGGCGGAGGGATTGACGGTGTCATGAACCCCACACTCAGCGCGAATGTTGGTGATACGGTTCGGATCACCCTCACCGGCGGGGATGCCGTGGAGCACGATATTGCCTTCCCGGATTTCAACGCCCAATCCGCCCACATTGCTGGTAAGGGGTCGACATCGACGTTTGAGTTTGTCGCCGACAAACCTGGCACTTTTGCCTACAACTGTCTGCTGGCAGGTCATAAGGAAGCCGGTATGACCGGTAAATTCGAAGTTACGGGCAGCGCGCCCAGCCAAAATACCTCATCTTCTGCACCAGTGACGAGCAGCGCCGTCGTGACCGGACCAGTTGTGGTCAACAACGCTCCCACCACCGGTGCCGATATCGTGCGGGACCCCACCGAGATCCCGGCCCAGATCCCCGCAGGACCGCGCGAGCCACAAACTGTGCGTATCGACCTGGAGACTGTCGAGATCGAAGGCCAGCTCGCGGATGGAACCACTTACAAGTACTGGACCTTCAACGGCAAAGTCCCCGGTCCGTTCTACCGTGTGCGCGTCGGCGACACGATTGAGGTCCACCTCAAGAATCTCACCAACAGCACCATGGCGCACTCTGTGGACTTCCACGCTGTGACTGGCCCCGGCGGCGGCGCGACCATGACCCAGACGGCTCCCGGCGAAGAGACGATGTTCACCGCCAAGGCGCTGAACCCCGGCCTATTTGTCTACCATTGCGCGACCCCTATGGTTGCCGAGCATATTGCCAACGGTATGTATGGCATGATCCTGGTGGAGCCGGAAGAAGGCCTGCCCCCCGTGGACCGCGAATTCTACGTGATGCAGGGTGAGCTGTATACGAACGAAGCTTTTGGCTCGACCGGCCTGCTGACGGAGAACGTGCCTGCCCTCCTCAATGAGGACCCCGAATACCTGGTGTTCAACGGCGCTGTTGGTGGCCTGACCGAGAAGAAACCGCTCAAAGCGAATGTCGGCGAAACCGTGCGCATCTTTTTCGGCGTCGGCGGACCCAACTTCACATCCTCCTTCCATGTCATCGGCGAGATCTTCGACCGGGTCTATGAGCAGGCGTCACTGACCTCCCCCGCCCTGACCAACGTCCAGACTACGACTGTTCCTCCGGGTGGCGCGACGATGGTTGAGTTCGGCCTCGAAGTGCCCGGGCGCTATATCCTGGTCGATCATGCGCTCTCACGCCTGCAACGCGGACTCGCTGGCTTCCTGATGGTCGAGGGACCAGAAAACCCGGAGATTATCAACGGCAAGCCGACCGGCGGCAGCGGACATTAGGAATCAGAGTTGAATCACGCAGCCCCGCACCATGGTGCGGGGCTGTTCTGTTTACCGTGCCAGTTCGTTGAATAGATCCTGGGCAAACCCAAACAACTGCTCCTGTTCCGCTTTGGTCGGCGGTCTATCTCCAGAGCCAAAGATATTCAGAGTGACGACCATTCTATCTGCCACGCCCGCGGGATCGGAGGCGTCCAGTTCGGCTTCCCCAACCCTGCTCATCCAGTCGTTGAACTGTTTTTGCTCCTGTGCCGATAGCAGTTTCGCCAGGGTGCCCATCTTTCCATCCGCCTGGGGTTTGCAGCTGCTCGAGTACACTTCTCCTGAACGAAAGACCGTCAGGCTATCGCAGAAGCCCGCGATCCCGCCGTCGCGCTTCCAGATCATGGCAATGGTCGCTGGCTGAGCCCGGCTGCCGTCCTCGCTCGTGTGATAGGCATACTGAACCCCTTTTGCCTCGAGCACAATG
>DAITPI010000171.1:0-8857 GCA_036833655.1 Anaerolineales bacterium
TTCAGTGCAGACCTATTCCGCCTGATGCTCGAGCTTGCGAGAGAATACGATTGTCCCATTCGCTTCCCGTTTACGGAGATCTCGCCAGAGCTGGAAGAGCCGTCCAAGAGCGTCCCCGAGCTGATACAGGAATTCCAGCCGCACGTGCCGGATTTCTTCTTTGTCGATTTCTACGATGAAGGTGCCACCATGGAAAACCTGTTGCAGATCATCGCCGGGGTCGGGGCGGGAACCAGCGAGCTGATGTGCCATCCCGGTTATGTGGACCCGGCGTTTGCCCGCGAATCCTCCTACAACCACCAGCGCGAACGAGAGCTGCAGATCCTGACCGATCCAGCCGTCCGGGCAGCCATCCGGTTAAATGGAATCGAGCTCATCTCTTTCGCCGAGCTTTGAACCTTGTCCCTGAAAGTGGATTCCAGCCCTTGCTCTTTCATCATCCCTACCTCATCTCTTCGGAGGAACCATGTCGCGCGTTGACGAACTTCTCAGCCAAATGACGCGAGAAGAAAAGATTTCGATGCTCGCAGGTGCAGACCTGTGGCATAGCGTGGCGGTGCCGCGTCTCGGCATCCCACAATTGAAGGTGACCGATGGGCCCAATGGCGCCCGGGGTGCCGCTAGCAACCTGGGTCCCAGTTCGGTTGCCACTCCGGTTGGTATCGCCCTGGGAGCCACCTGGAATCCCGCTCTTGTGGAACGAGTGGGCAATGTGCTTGGCGATGAGACCAAAGCCAAGGGCGCACATATTCTGCTCGCGCCCACGGTCAATATCCACCGCACGCCGATTGCAGGACGCAACTTCGAGTGCTACTCCGAAGACCCGTTCTTAAGTGGCATGCTGGCATCCGCCTACATCAAAGGGCTCCAGAGCAAAGGCGTGGGCGCCTGTATTAAGCACTTCGTCGCCAACGACCAGGAATACGAGCGCTTCTCGATCAGCTCCGAGGTAGACGAGCGCACGCTGCGCGAGATCTACCTGGAACCCTTCCGCATTGCCATTCGCAACGCCAACCCGTGGTCTGTAATGTCCGCCTACAACCGCATCAACGGGACCTATGCCTGCGAGAACGATCACACCCTGCTCGAGATCCTCAAAGGCGAATGGAAGTATGACGGGCTGGTCATGTCTGACTGGTTCGGCACCTACGACGCCCAGGTTCCGGCGGGTGGACTGGACCTGGAGATGCCCGGTCCCGCCCGCTGGATGAGCGAGGAGCATGTAACGGATGCACTGGCAAGCGGCCGCCTCACGGAGGCCGAGCTGGACGAGAAGGTTCGGCGATTGCTGTTCGTCCTGGAGCGAGCCGGCCGTTTTGAGAACCCCGAGCTGGGGCCCGAACGCGCGGAAAACAAGTCGCAGCATCGCCGGATCGTCCGGGAGGCGGCGCGGGAAGCGATCGTCCTGCTCAAGAATGATGGCACACTGCCCCTGAAGAAGGTCCGATCGGTGGCGGTGATCGGTCCACATGCCGCCAGCGCGCAGATCCTGGGTGGCGGCAGCTCAAGCGTTACGCCTCACTATGTGGTCTCGCCGTTCGAGGGGATCAA
Organism: Anaerolineales bacterium; assembly: GCA_036833655.1. Taxonomy (GTDB): domain Bacteria; phylum Chloroflexota; class Anaerolineae; order Anaerolineales; family Villigracilaceae; genus Defluviilinea. Next base: position 1,552 of record DAITPI010000171.1, read on the forward strand.
GAACCGCCTCGGGGACAACGTCCGGGTGGAGACTGCGCCAGGATGCTTTATCTACAAGAATCTGCCGGCGCCGGCGCCCAGGACTTTATCGACCCCTGACGGGCGCCGCGGGCTGAGACTCAGCCTCTTTAGCGGGACCGAGCTTGCCGGGGAGCCCGCCTATTCCGCGGTCACATCCCATGTCCAGTATGGCTGGTTCGACAGCAGCGTGCCAAACGTGGATCAGGAAGCCTTTTCCCTCCGCCTGGAGGGATTCTTCACCCCACAGCAAAGCGGAAAGCATACGCTGGCTCTGGCTGCCGTGGGATGGGGCAAGCTCTATCTGGATAACAGGCTCGTGATCGATCACTCCTCGGATTTGGATATGGCAAAACAGCTCACCGCAGAGCTGGAGCTCGAAGCCGGAAAAGCCTATCCGATCAAGATCGAATATTACTGGAAGGGCAACCGGCGCTGGCGTTCCCTCTCCTTCGGACACCAGCCTCCCAACGCGAAGGATCTCATGGCGGAGGCCGTCAGACTGGCAAAGAATTCGGATGTGGTCGTCCTGGTCGCCGGCTTGAACGGCGAATGGGAGTCGGAGGGTTTCGACCGCGCGGACATGAAACTGCCGGGTGCGCAGAATGAGCTGATCGAAAGGGTCGCCCGGGCCAATAGGAACACGATCGTGGTGCTGAACGCCGGATCGCCAGTGGAAATGCCCTGGATCGACAGAGTACCCGCTGTCCTGCAGCTCTGGTACGACAGCCAGGAGCAGGGCAATGCCCTCGCCGATATCCTGTTCGGCGCTGTGAGTCCCTCGGGCAAGCTGCCGATTACCTTCCCCGTGCGCCTGCAGGACAACCCTGCTTACATCAATTACCCGGGGGAGAATGGCAAAGTCCGCTATGGCGAGGGGATCTTCGTGGGCTATCGTTACTACGACAAAAAGGAGATCGCTCCCCTCTTCCCGTTTGGTCACGGGCTCTCCTACACCACGTTCCAATACAGCAACCTGCGCTTGAGCGCCAAATCGCTCGAACCGGAGGGGTTGCTTAAGGTCCGGGTGGATGTGACAAACACGGGCAAAGTCGCGGACAAGGAAGTGGTCCAGCTTTACGTGCGCGATGTCAAGTCCACGGCGGCGCGCCCGGAGAAAGAGCTGAAGGCATTTGCCAAGGTAGCGTTGGCTCCCAAACAGACCCGGACCGTCACTTTGACCCTGGACCGCGAGGCATTCTGGTACTTCGATGTGGTCCGGAATACCTGGGCAACGGAGCCCGGCGACTTTGAGATCCTGGTAGGTTCTTCGAGTCGCGATATTCGCTTGAAAGAAACTTTTACACTACTCGATGGAGCTCGCGCTGCCCGCCTGCATACCGGGCTCACGGTGGAAACATTGCTCAACGATCCGGATGGGCGCGCGATCGTCTCCAGGCACATTGGCGGCTTCCTGCTCATGAGTGATATGAACATGGCAAAGGATATGACTCTGGAGCAGGTTGCAGCCAACCACCCGACATTTGTCCCGGCTTCGCTGCTCCTGAAGATCGCAGACGAGCTGGCAAAGATCAAATAACTCAATCCTGGTTGTGCGGCAACTTCCTCAGGTTGGCGCCTGCACAGAATGGACGCTCTGATGAAATACGGCTACTTCGACGACGCTTTGCGAGAATATGTGATCACCCGGCCAAACACACCCCTGCCATGGATCAATTATCTGGGTTGTGAGTCCTACTTCGGTCTCATTTCCAATACGGCAGGTGGCTATTCCTTTTACATGGATGCCCGGCTGCGACGTCTCACGCGCTACCGCTACAACAATGCGCCGCTCGATATGGGCGGGCGTTACCTCTATCTCCGCGACAACACGACAGGCAGCTACTGGTCCCCGACGTGGATGCCAGCCCGCACAAAGCTCGACGATTATGAGTGCCGTCACGGGCAGGGATATACGATCATCACGTCCAGGCGGAACAGGATCAAGTGCTCCACCCGCTATTTCGTCCCGCTTGGCGAAAGCCTCGAGATCTGGCAGGTAACGCTGACCAACGAAAGCGCTTCGGATGCGGACCTAAGCCTGTTCTCTGCAGTCGAGTTTTGCCTCTGGGATGCCAACGATGACGCCACTAACTTCCAGCGCAATTACTCGATTGGGCAGGTCGAGGTTGCTCCCATCGCCCGTAACAAGAGCGGGAACGGGGCTCAAGGACCGACAGTCATCTACCACAAAACGGAATACCGCGAGCGGCGCGACCATTTTGCCTACTTCGCCTGCTCCGAACCGCTGGCGGGGTTCGATACACAGCGTGAAGACTTTCTGGGACCCTACCGCGGCTGGCACGAGCCAGCGGTCGTTGAGAGCGGCGAGTCCTGCAATTCCATCGCTCATGGCTGGCAGCCGATCGGCTCACACCATGTGCGCGTCCATCTGAAACCGGGGGAACGGAAGCAGGTGATTTTCCTCCTTGGCTACCACGAGAATCCGAAGGACGCCAAGTTCGATCCCCCGGGGTCGCAGGTCATCAATAAGAGAACGGTCGAGCCGATTATCGAGAACTATCTCGAGTCGGAAAGCGCCGATCGAGCGTTCGAGCAGCTGCGCGAATACTGGACCGTGCTCCTCGGTAAATTACAGGTCACCACGCCCGACGAACACACGAACCGCATGGTCAATATCTGGAACGCCTACCAGTGTATGGTGACGTTCAACATGAGCCGCTCGGCATCCTACTTCGAGAGCGGCATCGGGCGCGGGATGGGCTTCCGCGATTCGAATCAGGACCTGCTAGGCTTTGTGCACATGATCCCCGAGCGCGCCCGCGAGCGGATCCTCGACATCGCGGCGACCCAGTTGAGGGACGGTGGTGCGTTCCACCAGTACCAGCCGTTGACCAAGCGCGGCAATAATGACGTTGGCTCCGGCTTCAACGACGACCCACTCTGGCTGGTGCTCGGCGTTGCCGCCTATCTCAAAGAGTGTGGGGACTGGTCCATTTTGGATGAGCCTGTGCAATACGAGAACGAGCCGGGCAGCGAAAGCCCATTGTATGAGCACTTGCAGCGCTCTATCCAATATACGCTGGATCGGCTGGGCCCGAACGGTCTGCCCCTCATCGGCCGCGCGGATTGGAACGATTGCCTCAATCTCAACTGTTTTTCCGATTCCCCCGGGCAGTCCTTTCAGACCACGACCAACAAAGAGGGAAAGGTCGCCGAGAGTGTATTCATTGCGGGTTTGTTCGTTCTTGCCTGTGCGGAGATGAAGGAACTTGCAGAACACTACGCCAAAAGACAAACGCCACAGGTCACAGGCACCTTTGAGCTGCAACCTGCCACCTTTTACGTCGCTGCCGCAGCGGATATGGAAAAGACGGTCTGGGCGGCTGGCTGGGATGGCGGCTGGTTCCGACGCGCCTATGACGATTACGGCCGGGCCCTGGGTTCCAAGGAAAACAGCGAAGGCCAGATCTTCATCGAGCCCCAGGGCATCTGTGTGATGGCAGGCCTGGGGCTGGAGAATGGCAACGCTGTCAAAGCGCTTGACTCCGTCGCGGAGCATCTTGCCACGCCGCACGGAATCGTTCTGCAGCAGCCCGCCTTTAGTCAATACTATCTTCACCTCGGTGAGATCTCGTCCTACCCGCCGGGCTACAAAGAGAATGCCGGCATTTTTTGCCATACCAATCCGTGGGTCATGATCGCCGAATCGGTTGTGGGGCGCGGCGATAAGGCCTTTGATTATTACAAACGCATCAATCCCTCGGCACGGGAGACGATCAGCGACGTGCATAAGTGCGAGCCCTATGTGTATGCCCAGATGATTGCCGGTAAGGATGCTCCGACACATGGCGAAGCCAAGAATTCGTGGCTCAGCGGCACAGCCGCCTGGAATTATGTAGCCATTACGCAGAGCATCCTTGGTATCCGTCCCACACTCGACGGTCTCGCCATCCAACCGGTCATTCCATCCGATTGGCAGGGCTTCGAAGCAGTCCGCAGCTTCAGGGGAGTGCGCTACGAGATTTCCGTCACCAGGCAGGGGCGTGGGAACGAGGTCTCGCTGGAAGTAGATGGCAGATCGATCCCCGGCACCCTGATTCCTCTGCCCGATGCCCGGGCAAAAACCGTGAAGGTCAAGGCAATCCTCCGCTGATGAAACACAGACGGAGGGTTCAATTCATTGCGCTGGCACACATGCTCACGGCTCGGGGTGGGTAGGTGGTCCCTCGCGCTTTGGAGACCGTCTACGTGCCGATCCGCGGATCCGTGCAGGGGCAGGTGCAAGAGAAATCTATGTTGAGGCGATCTTGCGATAATTATGGATAACGATAATCTTCCCTTTGAGTCTGTCGAAAATGAATTGCTGCGTATCGATTATCTGACCAGCCTGGGCCCACGGATCATTGGCCTGTATGTCAAGCCAGCCAAAGTCCAGCTGTTTGCAAAGACTCCCCACGCACACTGGCCGACGCCGCATGGAGAATACTATCTGCACGGTGGGCATCGCCTGTGGACTTCTCCAGAACATCCGTTTTACACGTGCCCGGAAGATAACGTGGAGATCGCCGCACAACGCGAGAGCGTCGCTTTGCGCAGCAACGTCGATCCTTCTGGCGTGGAGAAGGAAATTGTCTTTTCACTGGAAGAGAACCGTGTTGTCCTGACGCATCGCGTCACCTGGCACGGCAGCCAGCCAATCGCCCTGGCGCCCTGGGCAATTACACAAATGCAGTTAGGCGGCATGGCGATCCTGCCGCAATCCGTATACGACACGGGACTCCTGCCCAACCGGAACCTCGTGCTTTGGCCCTATTCCCGGCTCGCCGATGAGAGGCTGGAGCTGCAGGACGACTTGATCCTCATCCACGGGCGAGCTTCGGAAGCAGCGCTCAAGATCGGAAATCACAACACCTATGGCTGGCTCGCCTATGTGCTGGAGGACGTGCTGTTCGTCAAGCGGTTTGCTGTGGACCCGGCAGACACATATCCGGATCTGGGCTGTAATGCCGAGACCTACGTTAAGGACTCGTGCCTGGAGCTGGAAACGCTCGGTGGCTTGACGGCTCTCGAGCGAGGCGCTTCCCTGACCCACCAGGAGACGTGGGAGGTGAGGGTTGGAGTGTACCCAGCGACGTTGGAGACAGCCCGAACGATCAGCAGGCAATTATCACAAGAATAAGATAAACGGAGCAAACAATGGCAAACAAGATCACATTTCCTGACGAATTCTTGTGGGGTGCAGCGACCGCCTCTTACCAGATCGAAGGCGCCTGGAAGAAACATGGCAAGGGCGAATCGACCTGGGACCGTTTCTCCCACACACCAGGAAAGATACGCAACGGGGATACCGGCGACGTGGCTGACGATCATTACCGTCTCTGGAAGCGAGACATCGGCTTGATGAAAAAGATCGGACTGCAGGCGTACCGCTTTTCGATCGCCTGGCCGCGCATCCTGCCCTCGGGACGCGGCAAAGTCAACCAGCGCGGACTGGACTTCTACAACCGGTTGGTCGATGGCCTCCTGGAGGCAAATATTCGACCGTTCGTCACCCTTTTCCACTGGGATCTGCCACAAAAGCTGGAAGACGAGGGTGGTTGGGCCGCTCGTTCGACCGCGGAGGCGTTCATCGAATACACGGATGTGATCACCCGTGCTCTCGGCGACCGCGTCAAGGACTGGATCACCCACAATGAGCCGGCGGTCGTGGCATGGATGGGATACAGCACGGGGGTTCATGCGCCGGGTCTCAAAGACTATCGCCTGGGCGTGCGCGCTGCCCATCAACTTCTGCTCTCGCATGGACTGGCTGTGCCGGTCATTCGCCGCAACAGCCCGGGGGCGGAAGTTGGCATCACCATCAACATCAACTGGGTGGTGGCCGCCTCCAGCAGCCGCGCCGACCGGAACGCGGCGCGCTCCAGCGACGGCGAGTGGTTCCGCTGGTTCGCCGATCCCCTCTTCGGGCGCGGCTACCCCTCTGACAAGATCGACGATTACACCCGGATGAGGGCCCTACCGGGCGGCATGGACTTCATCCAACCTGGCGATATGGACATCATCGCCACGCCCACCGATTTCATCGGACTTAACTACTATTCCAGGCAGATCCACCGCGCCGGCGATCCAGACAATGAGTCACAAACGCTCTTCCCAAATCCCAGGACCCCTGAGCACTGGACCGAAATGGGCTGGGAGAATTATCCCGATGGTCTGACCGGCGTTCTGGGACGTGTCTATTTCAACTACCAGCCCGCCAAAGTGTACATTACCGAGAATGGCGCCAGCTACTCCACCCCACCGGATGAAAAAGGCAATGTACCCGATGAGCCTCGCACGACGTATCTGAAGTCCCATCTGGCGGCTGTACATCGAGCCATTCAGGCAGGCGTGCCGCTGGCGGGATACTTTCTCTGGTCACTGCTGGATAACTTCGAGTGGTCCTGGGGATATATGCAGCGCTTCGGGATTGTGTGGGTGGATTACCAAACACAGAAACGCATCCTAAAGGACAGCGGCAAGTGGTACAAACGCGTCATTAAGAGGAATGGATTCTAAGGACCTTTCTCTTCCCATTCATAATCTGACGACAAGTCACTTCTACAGGAGTCGGCATCATGATGAACAACCAACCACATCCGATCTTCATCGGTGATACTGCCCAACAGTGGACCGAGGGTGAGGTCCGGGGGCAATTTGTAGAGATGCTCGGCGAGAAATTCTATAAGATCGAGAATTATGATCGCCTGGCGCCGTTCTTCATGAGCATCGTCAGCAGCTCGGATCACTGGCTGTTCATCTCGTCGACCGGTGGGCTGTCGGCGGGTCGCGGCAGCGCTGAACACGCCCTTTTCCCCTACTACACCGAGGACAAGCTCACGGAGAATAACGAGAATACCGGCAGCAAGTCCATCCTGCTCGTCACCCGCAGTGAACGGACGAGCCTGTGGGAGCCGTTCTCTGAGCGTTATAGAGGCAGCTACCGGATCGAGCGGGACATCTACAAGAATGTGCTGGGGACCATCCTAATTTTCGAGGAGCACAATTTCAGCCTGGGACTCTCCTACCGGTACGCCTGGCGGACGAGTGACCTCTATGGCTTTATCAAGACGTCGTGGTTGGTCAACACGGCTGAGACTCCGTGCCAGGTGGAATTGGTTGATGGATTGCAAAATATTCTGCCCGCCAATGTGACCTCGCTGACCCAGAACACGTTCAGTCCCCTCCTGGACGCCTACAAACGCAGCGAAGTGGACCCGGGGACGGGTCTCGCCATCTTTGCCCTGAACTCGACCCTCACCGACCTGGCGGAACCAAGCGAATC
>DAITPI010000172.1:0-8847 GCA_036833655.1 Anaerolineales bacterium
ATGGCGAAGGCAAAATATGATCGCAGCAAGCCGCATTTGAATGTAGGGACGATGGGACACATCGACCACGGGAAGACGACGCTGACCGCAGCGATCACGAAAGTGTCGCAGATGCTGGGGAATGCGGAATTCCGTGCATATGACCAGATCGACAATGCACCGGAAGAGAAGGCGCGTGGTATTACGATCAACATTGCGCATGTGGAATACCAGACGGAAAAGCGTCACTATGCGCATGTGGATATGCCTGGGCATCGAGACTACATCAAGAACATGATCACGGGTGCGGCACAGGTGGATGGAGCGATTCTGGTGGTGGCGGCTCCGGATGGACCGATGCCGCAGACGCGGGAACATGTGCTGCTGGCGAGACAAGTGGAAGTGCCGAGCATCGTGGTGTACCTCAACAAGGTCGATCAGATGAACGATCCGGAGTTGCTCGAACTGGTGGAACTGGAACTGCGGGAACTGCTCTCGAGCTATGGATTTCCTGGGGATGCGACGCCGATCGTGCGTGGCAGCGCCAAGCAGGCGTTGGACAGCACGAGCACGGACCCGAATGCGCCTGAATATGAGAGCATCCGTGAGTTGCTGCGTGTGATCGATGAGTACATTCCCGAACCGAAGCGAGAGACGGAGAAGCCGTTCATGATGCCGGTGGAAGATGTGTTCTCGATCAAGGGACGCGGCACGGTGGTGACAGGGCGTGTGGATCGTGGGCATGCCAAGAAGGGGGATGCGGTGGAGATCATTGGTCTGCGCGAGACGAAGTCATCTGTGATCACCGGCACCGAAATGTTCCACAAGGAACTGGATGAAGTGACGGCAGGCGACAATGCCGGTATTCTGCTGCGCGGCATCGAGCGCGAAGATGTGGAGCGTGGGCAGGTGTTGGCCAAGCCGGGCAGCATCACACCGCACAAGAAGTTTCTGGCGGAAGTGTATGTGTTGAAGAAGGAAGAAGGTGGACGACACAAGGCCTTCTTCAGTGGCTATCGACCGCAGTTCTACATCCGGACGATGGATGTGACGGGCAACATCACCCTGCCGGAAGGCGTGGAGATGGTGATGCCGGGTGATGACGTCAACCTGACGGTGGAATTGATCGTGCCGGTGGCGCTGGAGCAGGGCTCCAAGTTCGCCATCCGCGAAGGTGGTCTCACCGTCGGCGCCGGTGTCGTGACCAAGATTATTGAATAAGAAGAGAAAGTTGGTACGTTAGAATGGCATCCAAGAAGAAAGATGTTCGCCCGGTCATTACGCTGCAGTGTAATGAATGTAAGGAGCGAAATTACACGACGGAAAAGAATCGGCGCAACGATCCGAATCGACTTGAGTTTAGCAAGTTTTGTCCGCGTTGCAGGAAGCATACGACGCATCGCGAAACCAAATAGTGGGTAGGGGCGGGCGCACAACGTCCCGCCCTGATGAAGGCCAGTAGCTCAACTGGTAGAGCACTCGTCTCCAAAACGAGCGGTTGTGGGTTCAAGTCCTGCCTGGCCTGTAGTAAGATCGGCAGCGCCGCTTTCATAGCGGCGTTTTAGCCGTAAGAACAACGAAGGAGTCCATCTTGGCTGAGAAAGATAGAGGCAAGAAACCCAACGCGATCCAGGCGTTCTTCCGCGAGACGACTGGTGAACTCCGCAAAGTATCCTGGCCGACCTGGCCCGAAGCACGCCAGCTCACATTGCTCGTGCTGGCGGTGATGGTCGTTATGGGTGTGATCCTCGGCATCACCGATGCTGGCGCCCGGGCACTATTGAACCTGATCCTGGGCTTCTCGTAAGAGGAAGTAATCGAATGTCTGTGCAGGAACCGCAAGATCGTTTTGAAAGTGATTCCGTGGAAGACGAGATCGAGGCAGTAGAAGACTCCTCGATCGACTCGCCACAATCCGACTCGGATTCGTCTACGCAAACAGACGAAGCCGGGTCTATTGACATTCCTACGCCTACCGAGGAATCACCTTCAGAGGACGAGGACTCCGTTTCGATGGGTGAATCGGACCGACCTGAAGTTCCTGCCATGGAGAGTCTGCCCCTGTCTTCCTCCGAGGGGCTGCCTCCCGAGCCGACGGAAGGTCCGGCGTGGTATGTGATCCACTGTTACTCGGGTTATGAGAACAAGGTTCGTCATAACCTGGAACAGCGCATCGAGACTATGGGCATGAAGGATAAGATCTTCGACGTGGTGATCCCCACCCAGGAGGAGATCGAAGTCAAGGACGGCAAGCGCCGTACCGTGGAGCGACACATCTTCCCCGGTTACGTGCTGGTGAACATGCTGCTGACGGAAGAGTCCTGGTATGTTGTTCGCAATACGCCGGGCGTGACCGGCTTTGTGGGGATGGGCAATAATCCTACCCCGCTGCGCCCGGAGGAAGTGGCACAGATCGTCAAGCGCATGGAAGCCGAGGCGCCAACCGTCAAGGTCACGTTCAAGGTGGGCGAGCGCGTCCGCATCATCGATGGCCCGTTCAACGATTTCCGCGGCGTTGTCTCGGAGATCGACATGGAGCGCACCAAGGTGCGTGTCATGGTGTCCTTCTTCGGGCGTGAAACGCCGGTCGAATTGGATTTCTTGCAGGTAGAAAAAGCATAGATCAAACAGTAAAAGGCTGCAGGTTCCGCAGCTTGATACAGTGGGAGTGGCGCTCGAACGCCACGCCAAAACCACACCTGTTCCTGCGTCGCAGGTGCAGGCAAAGGAGTAGAAATGGCAAAGAAGTTTAAGGCAATCGTTCGTCTCCAGCTCGAAGCTGGAAAAGCCAATCCGGCGCCTCCCGTGGGTCCCGCCCTGGCAGGCCATGGCATCAATATCATGGCGTTTTGTAAGGAGTACAATGCCCGCACGTCAAATCGTCCGGGCGAGGTTCTCCCGGCAGAGATCACCGTATATACCGATGGTTCCTTCACGTTTATCCTGAAGACCCCTCCGGCGGCAGTATTATTGCGCAAGGCTGCCAAAGTGGAAAAAGGCTCCGGCGTGCCAAACAAGGAAAAGGTCGGTAAGGTGACGCGTGCCCAGGTCAAGGAGATCGCCGAGCTCAAGATGAAAGACCTGAACGCGATCAACCTGGAAGGCGCGATCAAGCAGGTCGAAGGCACAGCCCGCTCGATGGGCATTACGGTAATCGACTAGATTTACTGTGGGAGTGGCGCCTTGGCGCCACGCTTGCACCACGGAGGATAAAATGGCAAAACACGGAAAGAAATACGTAGCCGCTCTGGCTAAGGTGGATCTGGACAAGGAATATTCCCCGCGCGACGCAGTAGCGCTCGCCAAGGAAACGAGCATCACCAAGTTCGACTCAACCGTAGAAGTTCATATGCGGACCGCCCTCGACCCGCGCCAGGCGGACCAGCAGGTGCGTGACGTCGTCGTGTTGCCGCACGGATTGGGCAAAACCGTGCGCGTGCTGGTCTTCGCGCAGGGGGAAGCCGCAGCCGCGGCACGTGCAGCGGGCGCCGACCTGGTTGCCGACGACGATGAGACACTGAAGAAGATCGAAGGCGGCATGCTCGACTTCGATGTCGCGATCGCTACGCCCGATGCCATGGGGAGAGTGGGGCGCCTCGGCCGTATCCTCGGCCCGCGCGGTCTCATGCCGAATCCGAAAGCTGGCACCGTTGTCGCAGCGGATGCTCTGCCCCGGGCGATCAAGGAAGCGAAAGCCGGTCGCGTGGAGTTCCGCCTCGACAAGACCGCCAACATCCACGTGGCTGTCGGCAAGGTCTCGTTCAAAGCGGAGCAACTGTACGAAAACTTTGCCGCGTTGATGGAGGCCGTGCACAAGGCGCGTCCGGCCGGCGCCAAGGGTGAGTACATCCGGCGGATCACCCTGACCACCACGATGGGTCCTGGGATCAAAGTGAACCCCGGCGACACCTACAAGTTTGAAGGAATCGAGTAAAATAGCTCGGTAAATCCTACATAGCCACTTCGCCTATGAAGGCGGGCGTGGCGCCCCGGCGCCACTTAATTTCCTGCTCAGGTGAAGACCAAAGCAATCTTCGGCACGACACGTGCCGTGTCCCTCCTTGGGGCTTGCTTAAAGTCTTTGCCTCGCGCAGCGAGTGGCAAAGACTTTTTTCTTGAAAGGAGGTGAATGTCCTTTGGCAATTACAAAAGAACGCAAAGACGAAGTGCTGTCGCAGTACACAGATTGGATGAAGCGCAGCCAGGCGGTGATCCTGGTGGAATATACCGGCGTCAAGATGAAGGATCTGGATAACATCCGTGCCAAGATCCGCGATGCAGGCGGTGAGTTCCACGTGGTCAAGAACACCCTGGCGCGCCGTGCCTTCGCCGATAGTGGGCTCACAGTGCCCAGCGATTATCTGGTCAAGAGTACCGCAGTCTCCTTTGCCTTCACGGATCCGGCATCCACGGCGAAAGCTCTGACCGATGCCACCAAGGGCCTTGAGTTCATCAAGGTCAAGGGCGGCTTCATGAGCGGTCAAACGCTGAGTGCGGCGCAGGTGAAGGCTCTGGCAGATATGCCGCCGCTACCGGTCATGCGCGCCCAGTTGCTTGGCGTCTTGCAGGCACCGGCTGGCAAACTGGCCCGCACCATCGCCGAACCCGCACGCGGTTTGGCCGCTGTCTTCCGTGCCTTCTCTGAGAAGGCAAATGCCGCAGCGTAATCGGCAAGACTATTACGCACGTTACACAACTGAAATCACACAGGCAAATGGAGAACCTAAACAATGGCTGATCTGAATCAAATCGTGGAGCAACTCTCCACACTGTCCGTCCTCGAGGCGGCTGAGCTCGTCAAGAAACTGGAAGAGAAGTGGGGCGTTTCTGCTGCCGCTCCTGTCGCGATGGCTGCTATGCCTGGCGCGGGCGCTGCTGCCGCCGCCGAACCCGTTGAAGAGAAGACCGAGTTCGATGTGGTCATCAAGGACCCCGGCGCCAAGAAAATTGACGTTATCAAGGTCATCCGACAGCTGACCAGCCTTGGTCTCGGCGAAGCCAAGACCCTGGCGGAAACCGCCGGTGGCAAAGTCCTCACTGGCGTTGGCAAGGACGCCGCCAACGAGGCGAAGAAGAAACTGGAAGAGGCCGGCGCCAACGTCGTTCTCGAATAGTATCTTCGAGCGAAGGGAAAAGACGGTCTGTTCAGCGCAGACCGTCTTTTTGCTTTCATTCAGCCGTTTTGTTTTTCAGAGCCCGGTCCCGTCGCCGAGACAATGAAGCCATCATGCCATTCCGGGTCATCGACAAGGAAGGAGCGGAACTTCAGGTATTGCTCGTGCTGTTGCGGGCTATCCGCGTTCGCCACATAAGTTTCCTTATCCTTGAAAATTGCTACCAGATAAAACTCATCCGCATCCTTGTCCAATTGAAAATAATAATCTGCCATCCAGCCGGGGATCATGGCGTCGCCAAAGCTATCCATGGTCTGGATGAATTCGTCCCGGACGCCGGGTCGAAGTCGGAAGTGCGCAACGGTTCCATACATACGAGCCTCCTTTTCTTTCCTGTGCAACGATTATATCGTTTCCGTTTCGCGGAATCAAAAGAGACGACCCGGCGGGCCGTCTCTTCTCCATTATACCCAGTTACGAAACGAGCGGTTTGTCCATCCGGCGGATGACAATCACCACCTTGCCTTTGATCTCCAGGGGCTCGCTCTTCTTGATAAAGATCGGCTTCATGGTCGGGTTGGCGGGCTGGAGGCGATAGCGATCCTTCTCCTTGAAGAAATACTTGAGCGTCGCCTCGTTATCGCGGGGCAGCCAGATCGCCACCATCTCGCCATTGCGCGCATCTGTCGCCGGCTTGAGGACCACAATATCGCCGTCATTGATCATGGCGTCGATCATGGATTCTCCCTGAACTTCCAAAGCAAACAAGCCATCGCCCTTTTCTTTGGTGGGGAGCAGGCTGCGGGCGATGTCCACAGCATTGGCTTCATTCTCCGTCATGTAGCTGATATTGGGATCGAGCTCAGGCAGGGGGATACCGGCAGCAATGGGACCCAGGACCGGGACGCGAACCATGTCTGCAGAGCCGTTGAGACCGGCAACGCGTACGCCGCGCGAGATCTTGCGGTCACGCTCGATCAGGCCCCGCTTCTCCAGTTGATCCAGGTAATAATTTACGACAGAGGTGGAGGAAATACCGGTTTTCTCGCCGATTTCGCGAATGGAGGGCGGATATTTATTCATGCGCTGATACTCCCTGAGAAAATCAAGGATCCTCTGGTGACGTTCTCCGAGACCTTTGCTTTTACGAACCATCATCATAGCTGCCTCCTGCCCAAACGTGGGCACCGGTGAGCATTCTTCGCTCATTTGTGCTATGAATGATAACCGAACGTCTGTTCTGTGTCAAGCGCTGGAGGGGCGAATTTTGGTTACAGCCAGGTGCGGCGCCGGAACCAAATGTACATACCGATGGGCATCATAAAGATCGTGGCGAGCGTCAGGTAGAAAACCGGATCCGTAGTCCAGGCTTTCAGGTTGCCCAGAGGTTCAAAGAAGTTCATCCCGAAATAACCGGTCAGAAAGGTCAGGGGCATGAATAGGACGGTGATCACCGTGAGCGTCTTCATGATCTCGTTCATCCGGTTATTAATCACCGACAAATAGGTATCCACGGCGCCGCTTACCAGGTCCCGCAGACTTTCGTTCAGATCATGCAACCGGACCAGGTGATCGTAGATATCACGAAAAAAGACCCGGTCTTTCGGATCGATCACTTTGTACTCATCGCGGGCAAGCTTGTTCATTACTTCGCGCTGGGGGATAATAATCCGTCGCATGGCGAGCAGGACCCGTTTGAGCGCAAACAACTTTTCGAGAGTGCGGGGGGAGGGGCGGCCAAAGACCTGATCCTCGAGCTGGTCAATCGCATCGTCTATCTTTTCCACGGCGGGCATATAGCCGGCCATCAGGTTATCGGCGATCCGGTAAAGGAGATGATCTGCCCCCTCCTTTACATTGCGCTCGTCACGGTCACAGGCAACCCAGGTCTCGTCGACCGCCTGGATCCGGTGATCGTGGTGTGTGACGATAAAATTGCTGCCAAGAAAAATATCGAGCTCATCGATATCCGTTTCCCAGATCTCCCCATTGGGCTCCAAATTCATGTAGTTGAGAACGATGTACAGATATTCCCCCCAGTCATCCAGCTTGGGCACATGGGTCTCTTGCAGGGCGTCGTCGATCGCCAGCGGATGAAAATGGAACTCCTCCAAAATCGGCTGGCAGACCTCCGGAGGCTCGCTGATGAAATCGACCCAGAGCACACCCTGCTGATTCTTGATAAGTTCCGGGAAATTCTCAGGGGGGAGATCTTTCTGAATTGGCTCGCCGGGGGAATAAAAGAGAGAACGGATCATCCGAAAATACCTCTGCAGGAGAATATTCTTATCTAAAATAAGTATTCTTGAAGTTTCCCGAAAATATACTTAAATATATTTAGAAAGAATTGATAAAATTCAAATAGACCTTGACAAAATGAAGATTTTGCCTATAATGTTTTTAAAAGTTGAAGATCGGTTGAAAGTGACAAAGTAGCAGGCGAAGAAATGTTGGAAATTCGAAGTTTGTTTCCGATTATACGCCTTCTCGCATTGAATTGACCGATTCTTAGGAGATTATTTCATGTATGCTGCCCCAACTCGTTGTCCCGTTTGCCGCTCAGAACTCACTGTTACGCGCTTACATTGTCCATCCTGCGATACCGCGATCGAAGGGCAGTTTACAGGTGGACCCTTTGCGCATTTGACTGCCGAACACCTGGACTTCATTGTCACGTTCGTGCGCTGCGAGGGAAAGATCAACCGCATGGAGCAGGAGCTCGGTCTTTCCTACCCGACCATCCGCAACCGGCTGCATGAAGTGATCCGCGCCCTTGGTTTTGAGCCGGGCAAGGATGAGGCGCCCGAGATCAGCCCTGAGCGGCGGAGCTCTGTGCTGGAGGATCTTGAGCTTGGAAAAATTTCTGCCGACGAAGCCATGCGCCTGCTGCGCGGGGAGGAGGCCTAGACTATGTCCAGGACGATTTCTGCCGGGAAGACCCCCAGTATCCGCATTGGCGCCATCGACGGCGACCTGAGCGTTGTGGGCTGGGATGGCGATGAGATTCTGATCAAAGCCGACGAAGAGGCGCTGACCCTGCAATCCAACGGGGGTGAGGTGTCATTCTCCTGCACGGATGACGTTTCCCTGCGCATTCCCCGCGACGCCAGCCTGTCCATCGAGCGCATCGGGGGCGACATGGCACTGCGCGGGGTGATGGGCAGCGTGCAGATCAGCGAGATCAACAACGATCTTTCCATGCGCGATGTGGGCTCTGTTTCGATCGGCGCCATCCAGGCTGATTTCAGTCTGCGCGGCGCCCGTGGTAATCTCTATGTAAAGAGCGTCGGAGGCGATGTTTCCATTCGCGATGTGGAAGGAAACATCATGCTCGATTCGGTCGCCGACGATCTCGCCCTGCGCGGCGCGCGCGGCAACGTCAAGGTCAATGTCGGCGAGGATGTGGTCGTGTACCTGGAGCCAAAGGCAGATGGCGCTTACTCGATCACGGCGGGCGACGATATACTGCTGGTGTTGAAGCCCAGTGCTAACGCGACGCTGACCATGCATGGCGACGAGATCGAGGTGGAGTGGCCCGGGATCGATAACCAGGAAGATGTGACCGAGCGGGTGCTCGTGCTGGGAGACGGCTCCGCAAAGATCGCGCTCAGCGCCGGCGGCGATATCCGTGTGACGAACAACGCCGAGGCGGGCAGCTCTGCCGAGGACTTTGGAAACTTTGCCGGCATGAACTTCGACTGGTCTGGTTTTGGCGACCGTATTTCCCGCCAGGTGGAGCAGGCGACTGCCCGCG
>DAITPI010000173.1:0-8826 GCA_036833655.1 Anaerolineales bacterium
ATGACCAGGATCGAGGTCAGGGCGACGCGCTGCTGTTGCCCGCCCGAGAGCGAATACGGGGAGCGATCCGCCAGGTCGCTGATGCCGGTCAGCTTCATCGCCTCCCGCACCCGGCTCTGCATCTCTGCGCGGGGCACGCCGGTGTTCTCCAGCCCGAATGCCAGCTCTTCGAAGACTGTATATTTAGCGCCGCTGATCTGGTTGAACGGATTCTGGAACGCCAGGCCCACGTTCAGCACCCACTCGCTCAGCGTCGAGTTGTGAGACTCGATCCCCGCCACCTCCACGGTACCGGTCAGCTCGCCTTTGAAAAAGTGAGGGACGAAGCCCGCCAGTGTGTAACACAGCGTGGACTTGCCGGCCCCGTTGGGCCCAACCACCGCGATGAACTCCCCTTCCTCCACGCGCAGGCTAACCTCCTGCAGCGCCGGCGATTCGGTCAGCGGGTATTTGTAGGTGACGTTCTGCAGGTTTACGATAGCCATAGTCGTAGGGCAATGGTGAGAAGAACCAGCGCGATCAAGATCCAGCGCAGCGCCTTATCGAGGCCGGCGTCGGGAATATCGTGCAGGGACGTCTTTACGCGTGTCGACGTGAAGCCGCGCGCTTCGATGGCGATGGCGCGTTCCTCCACCTCGACCAGCGATCCGAACACGAGCGGTCCTACCAGCGGACCCAGGGAGCCGACCCTCCGGAGGAAGCTGCCCTGCGTATCCAGCCCGCGCGAGCGCTGCGCGGCGATGATCGTCTGCGCCTTGGCTTGCATCTGCGGCAGGATCTGCAGGGTCGAGATAATGACGTAGGCAAACTGGGGCGGCAGCCCACGCCGCGTCAGGTCGGACATCAGCTCGCTGGGATGGGTGGTCAGCAGGAACAGGGTAAAGGAAGAGACCATCACCGCCACCCGCATGGCATTGCGGAAGGCAAAGAGCAGGCTCTCGGCGGTGATATCCAGGAACCAGAATTTGAAGATGACATCGCTGCCCACCGGTTGAAAGAATGCCTGCATCAAAAATAGAAAAATCGCCGCCGGCAGGATGAGCCGCAGGAAGGCACGCAGGAACTCGCGGCTGACCCGTCCGGCAAAGCTCAGGGGAAGGATCACCGCCAGAAGCAGGAGATGCGGCGTCCAGTACCAGGGGCTAAGAAAGGCAACCAGGATCGAGCTGAGGACAAACGTGAGCTTTGTGAGGGGATTCAGACGGTGCAGAAAGCTATCGCGCTTGACGTAGAAAGAAAGACGCTCATGCATGAGCAGATTATAAAGGACAAGCGTTGTCGCGCCGATAGCGCTCTGGACAAAAAGAGACCAGGTGATTTGCACCTGGCCTCTGTCTATTCCCTTGTGAGCCTATCCGCCAAGGATATTGCGCAGCATGAATGCGGCAAACAGGATCAACAGGACGACAACTCCCACGGCGATGTACAGCTGGGTCTGGCTGGCGCCACCCTCGACCTCCACATTTTCCGGCCGTGGAAAGCGGGCCACAAAGCGCCTGGAAAGTCCCTGCACGATGGCAAAGGCAAGCATCGAGGTGGTAATCTTGTCGACAGGCTCCACCAGGAAATTTGTGCTGAACACAGCCTGCAGGACGCCCTGGCCGGTCTGGAGAAGGTAAGCCGTGATGAGCGAAGATCCACTGGCGGTGATGCCGCCATACAGATACACCGCGATGGGCGTGGATACCGTGGCAGCGGTCAACGCAATCAGGAAACCGGTCACGACCACTTTCCACCAACTCTTGAACAATCCCGCATTGGCGCATAAGCCCGCGACCAACCCGATGAAAAACGCTACGGGCCACCAGGGCAGGGCGTTCGGATCGATGGCGATACCCCAGATGATGTTGGAAAGCGTACCGGTCAGCGCACCCGCCCAGGGTCCGCAGAGCGCTCCCACCAGCACGGTGCCGATCGAGTCGAGATAGACCGGCAGCTTAAGCAGCAAGACAATCTGCCCTATAGCAACATTGATCGCAATCGCCACCGGGATCAGCACCCAGGTCATCGTATTGAAATCGCGCCCGATGTTCAGCCAGGATTTGCTCTTCTGGCTCTGCATGGCTGTTTCTCGCATGGTTACCTCCGTTGAGTCGTAGTTTGGGTATCTCGTAGATTGTAACCCGGAAGGCCGTTTACGGTTTCGAGGAGAGAGCCAGCCGCTCTATCCTCTCCAGGAACAATTCGATGAAGTCGCGTGCCCTGACCTCGAGCGCCACCCGCAAGTTGGCCGGCTGTTTGCCGTAGTTATAGAAATCGGCGACTGTTTTGCCCATCGAGATGCCGCCCGAGAGATCGACGTCCACGGGCAGGTCCCGATAGGTGCACAGCTCGGGAGCAAAGGTCAATGCCAGGGCAAGCGGATCGTTGATCACGCAGCCCTCGATCTTCTGGTATTGGTCGTGGAATTCCATATAGAAGCGGGTGGCATCGGCGACAAATCGTGTGACCGGCGACTCGATCTTCAATAGCCGTTCCACATCCCCCGGCGTAAGCACGCACTCGTAGGTCACGTCCAGGGGCACGAGCGTGGCAGGGATCCCGGCGTGATAGACGATGTGCGCCGCATGCGGGTCGACGTAGGTGTTGAATTCTGCGAGGGCGGTGGTGTTCCCCTCATAACGGATCGCGCCGCCCATGACGACCAGCTCCTTGATCGCGCCCACAACGCGCGGTTCCTGGCGGATCGCCAGGGCAACGTTCGTCAGCGGACCGATCGCCACCAGGGTGATCTCGCCCGGGGCGGCGAGGATCCGCTCGATGAGAAAATCGACCGCATGCTGACCGATGGGCTGGAGGCGCGGTTCCGGAAGCTGTGCGTAGCCCAGGCCGGTGTTCCCGTGCGTCTCCGGTGCGAGCAGCGAGGGCTGCACGAGCGGGAGCGCACAGCCCTTTGCAACCGGGATGTGGCTGACGCCTGCCAGCTCCAGGATGGACAGCGCGTTCGTCGTCCCCTGTACCAGCGAACAATTGCCGTGGACCACGCTGATGCCTTCGACAGACAGCTCCGGCGATGCCAGGGCAAGCAGGATGGCGCAGGCATCGTCGATGCCGGGATCGGTGTCGAAGAGGATTCGTTTTGGCATATACATAGTGGTGCTCGGCAGAGCTTGCTGCTCAGCCGGTACTCCGCTCGCTCAAGCTTTCGATCCGCTGCAGGAACAACTCGACGAACTCCTCCCCGCGCACATCCATGGCGACCTTCATGTTGGCGGGCTTCTTCGTCAGCTTCTGGATATCGGCAAAGGTCTTGCCCATCGAGACCCCGCCCGAGATATCTACGTCCACGAAATATTCCTTCAGAGTGAGCAGCTCGGGCGCGATGATCGTTGCCAGCGTCAGCGGATCGTGCAGGGAACAACCGTCATAGCCCAGCCGGAACGATTCCTGCAGATAGACTTCTACAGCATCGCTGATGAACTGCGAAATGGGCGAATCGATCTTCCGCAGACGATCGACCTGTTCCTGCCGGAGCATGCACTTGTGCGTAACGTCCAGAGGAATGAGTGTGATAGGGATCCCGGAATGGAACACGATGTGCGCGGCGTGCGGATCCACGTAGACGTTGAACTCTGCCAGCGGGGTGATGTTGCCAGGCTCCAGTATGGCTCCGCCCATGATCACAAGCTCTCGAACTGCTCCTGCAAAGGCGGGCTCTTTGCGGATTGCCATGGCAATATCCGTTAGCGGACCGATGGGGAAGATGCTCAGCTCTCCCGGCTCATCCAGGGCGCGCCGGATCAAGTAATCCACGGCATGCCCGGGCAACGGGGATGTCTTTGGCTCGGGCAAATGGGCGTTGCCGATCCCGCTCTCGCCGTGGATATGCGCGGAGGCGCGCAGCGGCTGGACAAGGGGGAGGACGCTTCCGCTGATGACCGGGATCTGACTTGCGTTCGCCAGCTCCAGGACCGCGAGGGCGTTGCGCGTGGCTTTATCGATTGTCACATTGCCCTGCGTCGTGGTCAGCGCCTCGAGCTGGATTTCGGGCGAGGCGAGCGCCAGCAGAAAGGCGAGGGCGTCGTCGATGCCGGGATCTGTGTCGATGATAATGCGTTTGGGATTCATACCGCCGCCGATTGTACTCGATTTGATTTTTCGGCTTTGGCATATAATGGCATCGCTCGGGAGAGTCATGAAGAAATTCTGGCCGTTCACATTCTATTTTGTATACTTTGCCGCCCTTGCATCGCTGATGCCATACTTTGTGCTCTTCTACCAGCGGCTGGGGTTCAATGGCGCACAAATCGGCCTGCTGACGGGCATCCCTCCCCTGATTACCCTGGTCGCCTCGCCGTTCTGGACAGGTCTGGCAGATGCCAGGCGCTGGCACAAGATCGTGATGGGTCTTGGGATCCTCGTGTCGGCGCTGGTTGTCCTCCTTTTGCCGTCACTCACAGGCTTTGCGGCTGTTTTTCTCCTGATCGTGCTTTTCAATACATTCCTATCGCCGGTGGCCTCCCTCGCCGATAGCGGTACCATGACCATGCTGGGCGATGAACGCGCCATGTACGGTCGTGTCCGGCTGGGTGGTACGATCGGATGGGGATTGTTCGCCCCAATTGCCGGGGCGCTCGTGGAGAACTACGGTTTGAGGATTGGTTTCTGGAGCTTCTCGGCGCTAATGCTGGTCAATTTCTTCGTCAGCCGGAAGTTCGTGCACAACCCGCAGGAGGAAGTATCTGTGCAGCCGGGTGGCATGCGCCTTTTACTGACCAGCCGTCGCTGGGTCAGTTTTCTGCTGATCGCAGTCCTGGGCGGGATTGGCGCCTTCTCCGCGGCGGCGTATCTCTTCCCCTACATGGCAGAGCTCGGCGCGAGCGAATCGACCATGGGACTGGCATTGATGATCTCGACGCTCACGGAAATGCCCGTGTTCTTCCTGGGGCACCGGCTCGTCAGGAGGTTCGGCTCGTACGGCTTGCTCACGCTGACGCTTGTGCTGTTCAGCGTGAGAGCTTTCCTGTACGCAGCAGCCAGTGCTCCTGCCACCGTGCTGTGGATCCAGGCGTTTGGGGGGATGATCTTTCCGGCGATGTGGACGGCGGGTGTTTCCTATGCAGACGAACACGCGCCCGCGGGGTTGAAATCCAGCGCACAGGGAATATTCGGTGCCATGTCGTTCGGCGTTGGCTCGGCCGTGAGCGGGTTCGTCGCGGGGCCCCTGCTGGAGAGTATCGGCGGGCGTGGGATGTTTCTCGTGCTCGGCATCCTCACCCTGGTTGGGCTCGTCCTTGTCGAGTCCATTCGAAGGCTCTTCCCCGAAAAGAAAGAGCTTCCCGGAGCCCTGGCCGTCTCTAGCGACAAATAAGGATGGGGAGCTGTGATTCGCGCAACATGTAATTCACCGAGCTGCCGACCGTCATTTCCCTGAGGATCGAGCCGCTGTAGCCCCCCATGATCACAAGATCGGCGCCAATCTCCCCGGCGGTCGCATTGAGCGCCTCGGGCGAATAGGGCTTCGTGATAAAGCGGCCCTGGATCTCGTTGAATTCCAGGTAATTCTGCGCAAACTCCTGCACTGAGCTGTCTGTAGTCTCGTCATCCAGCCCGGTCAGGATCGTGAGCTCAGTCTGCCATTGTTCTGCCAGGTATGTGGCAACGAACAGTGCCTCCCTGGCTTTGGGACTGCCGTCGAAGGCGAGCAAGGCATGTTTCAGGGCGGTGGTCCTGCCGGGGATGGCCAGGATCGGGCGCGAGGCATTCGCGACGAGAGTGCGGATGTGAGAGCCCAGGCCCTTGATGCCCGCCGATGGGGGATGGGAAACCTTCATCACGATCAGGTCCGTCAGCGCCGAGCGTTCGAGGATCTTCTGCCTCGGTTCACCCACTTCCACTGCCAGGACGCCCCGGACATCCTCTCGCGCGCACACCTGGTTGAATTGTTCGTGCAGCGCGAGGATTTCGGGATCGTCCAGATGTTCACGGCTTTCTACCACGTGGAGCCCCAGGAGATTGGCGTTCTCCCGGCGGGCGATCTCGATCGCCTGGTCGAGCGCCTCCGAGCTCTCGGTTGCCCTGGCAAGTGGGACCAGGATATCGCGGAAGAGGTGTTCGGCGTAGCGATTGATGAGGCGCGCTTTGCGCCAGCTGCCGATCTTTGCCTCTTCGCTCGTCGCCCGGCGGTTTCGTCTCTGGATCGCGATCTCCGCCGCGGCTTCCGGGCGGATCGTCCAGCCCAGCTCTTTCTCCAGCACATCGCGGTGCTCCGCCATCCACACATACAGGTCGGCGACCGTCCGTTCGGGGAACCAGCGCATCATGCCACGCTCGCCTACGGCTTCCGCGAAGGGCAGGTAGATATCGTGGTACCAGCCTTCGGCGGCGCTCTCGAGTATGCGTTCTCCGTTCTGCCTCTCTTCGATCTGACAACGATAGGAGCAGATCTCATCGAGCAGTTTTTGATATCCACCCGGGATGGTCAGGCGTAGCTCGACGGGTTCCTGCAGCCGGTTCAGTCCAGTCTGTTCCAGGAAATCGGCATATTCGGCTTTGACGATCAGCTCATCCGGCTGGATATCCGCCGCCAGAGGCACATCTGTCCGGATCTCGATGACGTGTGCCTGGATGTCCTTCCAGCCCTCCTGCTTCGCAATCGAGACGCGATGATTGCCGTCCACCACAAAGTAGACATCGCTGACCTTGTATACTTCGATCGGCGGCATTCCTGCGCCCAGCGGATTCAGGGTCGCCGCTTTCACGTTTGCCCAGCGCTGCTGATCCCCGAGGCGGCGCGGCAGGAAGGTCCGCGTGAAATCGCTGTAGCGTCCTACGCTGCCGATGATCGCGTCGACCGGAATCGTTTGTATTCCCCTATCGGAGCGTCCCTGCAGTTTGAGCCTGGTCGCAACCTCATCATAGGAAAGCAGCTCATTGGACCTGCCGGTCACACGCGCCAGAACCCCCTGCAATTTGGCGCGCAGGTGCGCGGACTGAAAATCGTGAAGAGCCAGATGATAGTTGGGGTCTTTGTTCATCGTCGGAAGACTGTCGTGATTATAGTAGATAAAAAGCCCATCCGGAACGATGGGCTTTCGACTTGCCTGTATAGGTCAGGCTTGCAGCCTGAAACCCGCATGGCGGAGGGCTAAAGAACCTGTCCTACGGACAGCTATCGACGTCTTGAATAGCCTGCTGAATCCGCTGGATGCGGTTCTCCGGGTTGGGATGCGTGCTAAAGAACTCAGGGGGGCGGTCGCCTGTCTGCGAGGCCGCCAGGATCTGCATCACGCTGACCAGCTCATTCGGGTCGTAGCCCGTGTCGTTGAGAAAGCACACGCCGAGGTAATCCGATTCGAGCTCATCGTCACGCCCGAACTTCAGGTTGATCAGTTGACCGATCAGCACTGCGATCTGGGCGCGGCTGACGCTGCTGGGATTGTCGGGGTCATAGGCCGCAATCACGGCCGCGCCGGTCAATCCCTCGGTGAGCTTCGCCTTGGCGATATGTTCTGCCGAATGCCGCGCCACCACATGGCCGATCTCATGCCCCAGCACCCCGGCAAGCTCGCCTTCGGTCTGTAGCTTGTCGTATAAAGCGCGCGTGATAAAAACCTGACCGCCCGGCAGGGCAAAGGCGTTGATGGTCTGGTCGTCATCGAGCAGATGAAAATCGAACTGGTAAGGCGAGCTGCCCGCCGGCGAGCTCTGGACGATGCGCTGGCCAACCTCATCCACGATCGCCTGGTCGTTGGCGTTCTCGTCGAGCCCGCCGAACTCTGCCGCCATTTGGGGAGCAGCTTCCAAGCCAAGTGCAATTTCCTGTTGTGGCGTGATATCGATATATTGTGTCTCGCCGGTCACAGGATTATCCTGTCTCGAGCTGAAGTAAGAAAACAGAGAAAAAGCCGCGATTGCCGCCGCCATTAACAAACGTCCCGAGCATCCTGAGCTGCGTCTGCGTGTAGGGGCTGTTTTATAGTACATGCCACCTCCTGGTTGTCCGAATATACTGAAAAATGAGAGAAGCATTAATAAGGGATTACCCCCAGATGAGCGATGACATCCCTAATTGAAGAATCCTCCTGACGATTGTATATTTAGGTCGTTCTCACAAACCGAAACTATAAAAGGAGATTGAAATGCTTACGAACATACTGATTTGGATTCTGCTGGGTGCGTTGGCTGGTTGGATCGCTAGCATGATCATGGGTCGAAATGCCCAGATGGGTGCGCTGGCGAATATCGTGGTCGGCATCGTGGGCGCCCTGATCGGCGGCTTCCTGATGAATGCTGTGGGTGCGCCCGGCGTGACCGGGTTCAACATCTATAGCGTCCTGGTTGCCATCGGTGGCGCTGTGGTCCTGCTCTTCCTCGTGGGTCTGATGCGCCGCGCATAATCCATCGATGACGATTGACATTGATGAGAACAAGGTAGAGCGGAGTGAGTTTGGTTTGTGGCTGGGCTGGACGTTAGCCACAGCCGGCGGGATGTTACTCGGTTTCTTGCCCACCATCCCTCTGGTCAACCTGCTCGACCTTGGAATTGCCCAGATAGCAGTCCCGGTGCTCGCCGGGACTGTTATCGGTTTTGCTCAATGGATCGTCCTCAAGCGCTACGTGACAGCCAGCACGGACTGGATCCTGGCAGGCGGGACATCCTGGGCGGTCGGCTATGTGCTGGGATTGCTACTGATCCAGGCGCTGCCCAGCTCGATCTTCTTCGAAGTGCTCGGGTATCTGTTGTTCGGTGTGATCGTTGCGCTGGTGCAATGGCCCGTCTTGCGGCGAGAGATCCCCAACATCTCAGTGTGGGTCCTGGCGAGTGCAGTCGGCTGGGGGGCAGGCTTCTGGGCGAGCCAGGCGGTTCTTCCGCTCTTCTTTACC
>DAITPI010000174.1:0-8812 GCA_036833655.1 Anaerolineales bacterium
ATCAGCGGTATCAACGAGGTCAAGGTCCGCGGCGCTCGGACCATCGTCATCGCCGAGGAGGACCCGCGCCTGCGCCTCAACGCCGATGATCTGATCGTGCTGCCGAAATCGGACTCCAGCATCAGTCCGCTGCTGGGAGTCCTGCCACTCCAGATGCTGTCCTATCACATGAGCGTCATGCGCGGCTTCGACCCGGACTTCCCGAGGAATTTGTCCAAGACACTCACGGTAGATTGATTCCGTGGGTCACGCTTTTCCAAGATCGCACGCAAGCAGGGCAGCGTGACGGTTCCTGGAAATGATCACGTCACAGGCGTGACCTACAAGGTAGACATTATGCGCACTGAACAGGAAATGCTTGACCTCATCTTGAACGTGGCTCAAAACGATGCCAACATCCGAGCCGTCATCATGAACGGCTCGCGCGTCAACCCGGACACGCCGAAGGACCCGTTCCAGGATTTTGACATTGTCTATCTTGTCCGGGATGTAGAGCCATACGTTCGGAACTGGAAATTTATCCAACCCTTTGGCGAGCTTATGATCCTGCAGACCCCGGAGGACATGGTCGATCCGCCAGCAGAGAACGACGGGCACTACACCTATCTGATGCAGTTCCTGGATGGCAATCGTATCGACCTGAGCTTCTATCCTCTGCGGAGTATTCCTGCGCTGATAGCGGACAGCCTCACTGTGGTCCTGCTTGATAAGGATCATCTGATCCCGGAGCTGCCACCCCCAAGCGACCGCGATTACCACCCGAAGAAACCCGGCGCCAAGGCGTTCGACGATTGCTGCAACGAGTTCTGGTGGGTCAACCCGTATGTTGCCAAGGGACTGTGGCGGGACGAGCTGACGTATGCAAAGCACATGCTGGACGTCTACGTTAGGGAGCAATTGATGAAGATGCTGGCCTGGTATGTGGGCGTCCACACAGATTTTCAGAGATCCACCGGCAAAATGGGGAAATATCTCAAGCGATATCTCGACCGCGACATGTGGAAGCTGCTGGAACGCACCTACGCCGGTTCCAGCTCCGACGAGATCTGGGACTCACTGTTCGCTATGGGCGATTTGTTTCGACAGACGGCTCGCTGCGTCGCAGATCAGCTCGGTTTTGATTACCCCGAACAGGATGACAGGAACGTTACCACGTATCTACAACGCATACATGCGCTGCCCTCAGATGCAACGAGTCTTTAGAAGGATTAATAATTAACGTTAAGAGGTCTCATGCTGCTCCAAGCCAAGTACCCCACTGCTGAGCACCGGGCCGCTGCAGATGTCATTACCGAGTTCTTCGTATCCAATTACAGGATCGATGCCGTGCTCCTGGTCAACTCCTGCGCCCGCGGTAAAGCGACCCGCGATAGCTGCCTGGATATCGTGGTGCTCGCCAAGCCGGAGGAGTCGCGCTCTCCCCTCAAAGATCTGGAAGCTGGTTGGCAGGAGCTGGAAACATCGAGTGATGCGATCCAGACCCTGTATAAGGTGGGAAAGTATTCGGTTGTGCATCCGGACTTTATTCATGGAGTATTTATACCCTCGGAGCAGGATGAATCCGCCGGACCGGATGATTTTGAGCTGCAGATCGGCAATTTCCTGGCCTACAGCGTCGGGCTCTGGCAGGGAAGCGATTATTTCGCAAAGCTGCAGGAACAATGGCTCCCCTACTATGACGAGGAATTGCGCCAGCACAGACTGGAGAGGGTGCGCTGGTTCTGCCTCAATAACCTCCATCATATTCCGCTCTACATCGAGCGTGGCCTGTATTTCCAATCGTTCGATCGGCTCTACAATGCCTACCAGGAATTTCTGCAGGCTCTCTTTCTCGCGCGCCGCACGTATCCCATTGCGTACAATAAATGGATCCGCGAACAGGTGGAGGAGATCCTGGGCTTGCCTGAGCTCTACGCACAATTGACCCATCTGTTTGAGATCAGGCACTTTGAGAGTCGCGAGATCGCAGACAAAGCACAAGAGATCGAACAATTGCTGGAGAAGTATGCTCCTGCCTCTGGCTAGCAGTGACAGGGCAGCTAGACAAATCAGAAAATTGCCTGTTGACAAGTGCTTTTTTTGGAGTATTCTATGTATATACGAATGTCAAATGGGCTTTCGGATGTGTTTATTTATATCCTGCCCGGAAATCAAAGGGAGTCTGCAATGTCGAAACGAATTCTTCAATTGATGGTCGTGATGGCGATCCTGGTCGCCTCCTTTGCCTCGACCGGCGCTGCCTCCGCCTGGTCCGCCTGTGACAGCTATGTCACGGTCCAGTGGGGCGATACCCTGAGCGCGATCGCGCAGCGCTGCGGAACCACCGTCGACGCAATCCAGTCGGCAAACCCTGGGCTTGGCTGGTGGCTCTATGCCGGTCAGATGCTCTACGTCCCGACTGGGGGTTCCGGTGGGCCCGTTTACTATCCGCCCGCCGGTGGGACCTACGTGGTGGAGTGGGGTGATACGCTGGGAAAGATCGCCGCGCGGACGGGTTACAGCTGGCGCGATATCCTGGCGGTCAACCCCCAGATCGCTAACCCGAGCCTGATCTACGCTGGACAGGTGCTGAATTTGCCAGGAGGCAATGTCCCACCAAATAACCCGCCGCCGAATAATCCTCCCCATCCCCAGGGTCCGCCTCAGGGTTGTAACTGCCCGCCCCGGAGCAATCTCGACAGCCTGAAGATCAACTACAAGTATGGGTTGAATGTACGCACGGAACCCGGCGGAGCCATCATTGCTTCCGGCCGCAACAAGTCCGTCTGGTATTACTACCCGGGCTCCACACGCGTGGATCACAAAGGGTGCGTCTGGGTGCAAGTCGTTCTCTACCCACCTGTGAAGGGAAATACCACGGGATGGATGATGGTTAAGGATCAGCTCGGCACGTACTTCACAAAACCGACGATAGACCGGTAAATGCAGGCCGCATGGGCCGTTTGAATTGATGATAAGAAGCCTCGAAGGAAATCGAGGCTTCTTCTTTATCAGCCGCAGTCGGGATCATTGTATGGAGCCTGTCCGATACCGCAGGGATGAATTATCATCGCAATATCCCATGATCCAAAAACTCGCAAAAGGAAAAGCGCCATGCCTACTGCCATGCCTCGCTCAAAAGTCAAGAAGAACCAGACCTGGAATGCGGAAAGCGTGTTTGTGTCGCCCGCCGCATTCTATGTCGAGGTCCAGAGCATCCTCGATAGCCTGCCGGCGATCCGAGAATTCCAGGGTCACCTCGGCGACAGCCCCGATCGATTCATCGCCGCCATGACGGCCATGGATGCTCTCGCCGAACGCGCCGCCAGGGTCCAGGTGTATGCCACGATGGCCAGCGCCGTACATGCCACCGATAAACAGGGCGCAGAGATCAACGGCAGAGCCACCAGCGCCCTTGCCCAGGTCGGCGCTGCGATCTCCTTCTTGGAGCCGGAGCTGCTGGACATCGGCGAGTCGACCCTGCGCCGGTGGATTGCAGACGATCCTCGCATGAATCTGTATGAGCGTTTCGTCGACGATCTTTTCCGCAAGCAAGCTCACGTCCGGAGCGCCGAGGTGGAGGAACTGCTCGGCATGCTGCGGGATCCGTTTAGCGGAACCCGCAACACCGTTGGCATGCTGGCCAATGCCGATTTCAAGTTCAAACCGGCGCGCGGCAGCGAGAACGAAACCATCGATGTCACACAGAGCACATACAACTCGATCTTGAGCGGGACCGATCGAAAGGCGCGCCGGACAGCCTGGGAGAACTATAACGACAAATACCTGGAATACAAACATACGCTGGCTGGCAACCTTGCCACGTCCATCAAGCAAAATGTGTTCAACATGAAGGCGCGCCGCTTCCACTCATCGCTGGAAGCCACGCTGTTCAACGGCGACGTCCCGGTGGAGATGTTCCACAACCTGCTCGAAATTTTCAAGAAGAACCTGTCGCTGTGGCACCGCTACTGGCGGATCCGCCGCAAAGCGCTTGGTGTCCGGACGTTGCATCCCTACGATGTGTGGGCGCCACTGACCACAAAGAAGCACAGGGTCTCTTACGAGCAGGCGGTGGACTGGATCTGTGAAGGGCTCGCCCCGATGGGCGAGGAATACGTCAGCGTGATGCGGCGGGGCTGCCTGGAAGACCGCTGGGTGGACTGGGCGCCCAACGCGGGCAAACGCCAGGGCGCCTTCTCGACGCGCGTCCCCAGGGATACGCATCCTTTCATTATGATGAGCTACACGGATGGCGTCGCCAGCATGAGCACGCTCTCGCATGAGCTCGGCCACTCCATGCACGCCTATTACGCCAGCCGCGCCCAGCCGATGATCTATTACGTATATCCCTCGATCGTGGCAGAGACGGCCTCCAATTTCAACCAGGCGATGACGCGGGCGTACCTGCTCGAGAACAAACCGAGCAAATCCTTCCAGCTTGCTCTCCTGGAAGAAGCAATGGGGAATTTCCACCGTTATTTCTTCATCATGCCCACCCTTGCCCGCTTCGAGCTGGAGACGCACCAGCGTGTGGAGCACGGCGAGCCGCTGACGGCCGACTTCCTGAACGGGTTGATGGCGGACCTTTTCAGCGAGGGCTTCGGTGGCGAGATGAACCTCGACCGCGAGCGGGTTGGGATTACCTGGGGCACGTTTACCACCCATCTCTATATCGATTACTATTCTTTCCAGTATGCCATCGGTATCTCAGCAGCAAACGCCATTGCCAAACGGATTCTCACTGGCGTGCCAAATGCAGCGGAAGATCACATCAACTTCCTGAGAGCCGGCTCTTCCAGACCACCCCTGGAAGTGTTCAAGATCGCAGGGGTGGATATGACCAGCACCCAGCCGATCGAAGATGCCTTCGAGGTGCTGGGTGATTATATTGAGCGGATCGAGACGCTGACCGCCAGATAAGTTGGATCATCCATTTTGTAATCATGCTCCGCTTTGGGTTGTGCCTGCTTGGCATCGTTCTATCTCTGCCTCTGCTTGCCCTGATCGCGCTGGCGTTCTCGCTGCCAATAACAGGTTCGGGGACCGGATATCTGCTGGCATCGATGCTGATCGTCGCAGGTTTGATTGTCGCTGCCTGGCAAACAAGGTATGCTGCACTGATGATTTCGGCTGGCGCCATCGGTCTTGTTCTGGTAGCAGGCACAAGGCTCGTCCAGGGTGGACGCGAACAGAGCCCAAATCTCAGAGTCATCACCCTGCCAGGGGAACGAGGAACGCGCTGGAGCAGTTATCTCATCGACGAGCAGGACAGCCTGATCTTCGGCGAAGCCATATTTCATCGTATTGGCGGCGATTCAGGGGCCGAGCACGAGCAAATCACGGCTGCCCTTCAGACGGCCTACTCCGAGTTGAAGAAAGCGCACCGGATCTTCGCGTCACCGTTTCTCGACACGTACCTCAATCTTCAGCAGCCCGACTCATTCGAAGCGGTCCTGATCCAGCCCGTAACCCTTCGACAGCCGGCGGTGGCTGTGATCTTCCTGCACGGTTACATGGGAAATGTCACCGCGCAGTGCTGGGAAATTGCCCGGGCTGTTGGAGAACTCGGGGCGATAACCGTCTGCCCGTCGACAGATTGGACCGGGCAATGGTGGGCGCCTGCAGGGAGAGCAATTCTGTGGGCTACATTTCAGGATCTGCGAGAGCAGGGTGTCCAGAATTTTTACGTGGGTGGCTTTTCCAATGGAGGCTTCGGGGTGAGCCGCCTGGCTGCCCGATTGGCAGAGGAAGACGGGCTGCGCGGCTTGTTCTTCATTAACGGCATTTCTGATGGGGCGGCAATCCGGGAAACAGGACTTCCTGTCCTCGTGATTCAGGCAGCAGAGGATACAAGGGTGCCTGCAGAAGGAACACGTCAGCTTGCACAGGCCATCGGTGACCAGGCAACCTACGTAGAGCTAGAAGGTGACCATTTCATGATCATGAAACAACCCAAACCGGTGCAGGCGGCAATCACTGCCTGGCTGCGAAATCAGGCAGAAAAATAATGGATCGGAAATAACGACAGTGATTCTCGAAACAGAGAGACTCGCACTGCGGCGTTTTATCGCCGCGGACCTGGATGCCTTGTTTGCCTTTTATGGCGATCCGGAGGTCATCCGCTACATTCCCGATGCGCCGCGGAGCTATGAAGAAACGCGCAACGAGCTCGAGTGGTTCCTGCACGGGCATCCCCGATTTCCCCAGCTCGGATTGTGGGCAACCATACATAAAGAGACCGGACAGTTCATCGGTCGTTGTGGTCTCCTTCCCTGGACCATCGATGGGCAAGACGAGGTAGAAGTGGCGTTTGCCCTGGCAAGAGCCCATTGGGGCCAGGGACTGGCGAGCGAGGTCGCAGGTGCGCTGATCGAATATGGTTTCAACCACCTGGGGTTATCGCGCCTGATCTGTTTGATCGAGCCGGAGAATCAGGCGTCGATCCGGGTAGCCACCAAGATTGGCATGGCGTTCGAGAGGTCGGCGCAGGACGAATACGGTCCATTCCTCATCTACGCCTGCCACAAAACTGTATAATTATGGGTGGAGAGAGTCATGCCCGCGGATTGAACACGCGAGGAAGAGTGGTACCGAATGTTGACCGAGGGCGAGCCGATCAACTGTCCCTTTTCTCATCTCCACGGATCGCTCCCCTCCGATCCACGCTGCAAGTTGTGAGCTGCGCCGTTCCAAGGACTGGGTGGCTTGCTCATGCACCTGCTCGGTAGAGACCGTTCCCGCTACAATCCGCCGTTCTGCACAAAATGCGAAGTCTACGAACATCCCGGCGGCGCCGAAGTGCCACTGACTATGCTGTTTGCCGATGTGGGTAATTCCACAAAACTTGCCGAGCAGACGAGCGCCCGTGAATTCAGCCGGCTGATCAATCCCTTTCACAAAGCTGCCAGCCATGTGTTGATCCGGACGGATGCCATGGTGGATCGCCTGGTGGGAGATGAAGCCATGGGGCTGTATCTTCCAGGCTTCGCGGGTCCTCAACATCCTCGCAAGGCGATCGAGGCTGCCTGTCGGCATCGGGATCGACATGGCGCAGGTATACGTCGGCGTGGTCGGTGGTGAGCAAAGCAGCATGGATTTCACCGCCCCGGGCGACAGCGTCAATGTTACGGCGCGGCTGGCCTGCGAGGCGGGAACGGGCCAGATCCTCATCAGCGACGCCGCCTTCGCTGCCGCAGAACTCGATCAGGGAGATCTGGAACAGCGCCACCTGGAGCTCAAAGGGAAAAGCGAGCCCACTGGCGCGCGCGTTCTGCGCCTTGGACGGGAATAAGTCAGGGGCATTTCGATATCCAGGAGAGGACTTCTACATGCACAGCATTGTTGTAACTGGCGTCTCGACCGGCATCGGTTGGGGCGTTACGAAATTATTGATCGAGCGCGGCTGTCGGGTATTCGGTAGTGTGCGCAAGGAACAGGATGCCGAGCGGCTGCGGCGGGAACTTGGGGAGACATTCGTCCCTCTGTTTTTCGATGTAACCCGGGAAGAAGAGGTGCGCGCGGCTGCCGCGCAAGTCCGGGAGCAATTAAATGGCGAGACCTTATTTGGCCTCGTCAACAACGCCGGGATTGCCGTGGGCGGTCCACTGATGCACTTGCCGACCGAGGAGTTCCGCTATCAGCTTGAGGTCAACTTGGTGGGTGTCTTGATTGTCACAAAAGCCTTTCTACCCTTGCTCGGGGTGGATCGCGCCCTGCGAGGCAAGCCGGGCCGCATTCTGAATATCAGCTCGGTCAGTGGCAAGATTGGCTATCCGTTCATGGGCGCTTATGCCGCCTCAAAACATGGGCTGGAAGGATTCTCCGAAAGCCTGCGGCGTGAGCTGATGCTCTACGGCATAGACGTCATCATCATCGGACCAGGTTCGGTTGCCACCCCGATCTGGGACAAGGCAGAGCAGGTGGATGTTTCAAAGTACGCAAATACGGATTACATCGATGCTGTTCGGCGCGCCCAGGAAGGCAGCGTCAACAGTGGGAGAAATGGATTGCCAACTGAAAAAGTGTGTGAAGTAGTCTGGGAGGCTCTGACGAGCTCAAATCCGCGCGTTCGCTATGCTGTGAATCGTCGTGGCTCCCTGAGCCCGTTGCTTCAAATACCTTTCTTGAAGCGCATGGTGGATAAGTTCATCGCCAAGAATCTGGGATTCCATTAATGCCGCGCACCCTTGACACATAGACAAACTTCGATATAATATCAGATAGATAAACGTCTATGAAAGCGAATCCTGTCCTGTTTGCCAAAGCGATTGCCGACGAGACCCGCCAGAAGATCATGAGCGAGTGCTGCTGTTGTTGGGTTGCTGTGGGCGACCTCGCCACCAGGCTGAACGTCACCCAGCCCACGGTCTCTCACCATCTCGCCATCCTGCGGGACGCGGGATTGGTCCATATCCGCGCAGAGGGCAAGCAGACATTCTATTCTCTGAACCAGGAAAATATCGCGGTGTGCTGCGGTCAATTGATGATCAAGTTTGCACCGGAAACCACGACGACGGAGAAACTGGTCAAAGTCATTAATCAATAGGATTGGAGAACGGCTGTGTGCCGTCCTCCAATCTTTTTGTTTACATCAATAGACAAACGTCTATATGAAAGGAGGTGAAAGCCATGAGTGAGCACGTTGTTAGGAATGGTTGCGGTTGTGATGACGGCGAGTGCCCCGCAGGCTGCGGCGGTGGTTGCTGCTAATGAAAGATCTCTGTGGCGCCGGGGCGCCATAGAGAGAATTTATCGCCAATTTTTTTGCCTGAATAGATAGACAAGCTTCTATATAAAGTTTGGTGATCGACTTCAAAATACTCGCAAAGAG